>JAEDJU010000052.1 GCA_016296195.1 Candidatus Methanomethylophilaceae archaeon
GCTCCGTCAACGTCCCCGACACCGTCGGAGTCATCGTCCCCCAGGGTATGAGCTACCTGATCGGAGAGCTGAGGAAGGCCCTGAAGATCCCCATCGCGGTCCACTGCCACAACGACATGGGACTGGCCGTCGCCAACACCCTGGCCGCGGTCGAGGCTGGAGCGAGCATCTGCCACGTCACGATCAACGGTATCGGTGAGAGGACCGGTAACGCGGCACTGGAGGAGGTGGCGGTCAACCTGTTCGCCAACTACGGTGTCCAGACCGTGGACCTGTCCAAGCTGGGACCCACGGCCAAACTGGTCGAGAGGATCACCGGATTCCCCATGGCCTACAACAAGGCCATCGTCGGACGCAACGCCTTCGCCCACGAGTCGGGTATCCACGTGCACGGTGTCATGGGCAACTCCCTGACATACGAGCCCTTCAAGCCCGAGATGGTCGGTGTCGACAGGCACATAGTGATCGGAAAGCACTCCGGAGTCCACTCCGTCAAGGGACGCCTGGAGGAGCTGAAGGTCAGGTTCCCAGACGAGCACATGCCCGAGCTGATGGCAACCATCAAGGAGATCGCCGTGGGCGGAAAGGAGATCGACGACGCCGAACTGGTCGCCATCGCCGAGCACGTCCTGTGGAAGAAGGAGGCCAGCGTCCAGACCGCGGTCCTGGATTCCATCGCCGTCATGACGGGAAAGAACCTCACCTCCACCGCAACGGTCACCATCACCCTGAACGGTGAGCCCAGGACCAAGGCGGAGATCGGTGTCGGACCCGTGGATGCCGCACTGAAGGCCATCAGCGAGGCCGTCAACGACAACATCTCCCTGGAGGAGTACAAGCTGGCAGCCATCACCGGAGGAAGCGACTCCATCTGCGAGGCCACGGTCATGGTCAAGAACGTTCAGAACGATGGCAACCTGTCCGTCGGAAAGGCAGTGGGACTGGATGTCGTCCAGACCTCCGTGGATGCCCTGATGGCCGCCATCAACAGGGATTTCGCACGCAATGTTACAGTCAAGAAAGAGTGATTCAAGATGACAGGAAAAACGATCGCAGAGAAGATCCTCTCGGAGAAATCCGGGACGGACGCACGTGCGGGACAGATCGTCATGGCCAACGTGGACTACGTCATGGTCAACGACGTCACAGGACCCATCGCGTTCCGCGAGTACGACAAACTCGGTACCCAGACCATGTTCAAGGACCGCATGGTCCTGATCCCCGACCACTACGTCCCCAACAAGGACATCGCCTCCGCCGAGCAGGCCAAGGAGATGAGGGACTTCGTCAGGAAGCACGATCTCCCCAACTACTTCGAGGTCGGAAAGAGCGGTGTCTGCCACCAGCTCATGGTCGAGGAGGGTTTCGCCGCACCCGGAAGGCTCATCGTCGGAGCGGACTCCCACACCTGCACCTACGGAGGTATCAACGCCTTCTCCACCGGAATCGGTTCCACCGAGGCCGCCGCCGCATTTGCCACCGGAAGGCTCTGGTTCAAGGTTCCCGAGACCATCAAGGTCGTCGTCAAGGGACACTTCAAGCCATACGTCGGCGGAAAGGACCTGATCATCAAGATCATCACAGACATCGGAGTGGACGGTGCCAACTACAAGGCCTTCGAGTTCCACGGAGATGTCCAGAACATCCCCGTTGCGGACAGGCTCGCCGTCTCCAATATGGCCATCGAGGCCGGAGGGAAGGCAGGTATCTTCCCCTGCGACGACCTGACCCGTGAGTACATTAAGGACAAGGTCAGGGGAGAGTACACCCCCGTGGAGGCCGACCCCGATGCGGTCTACTGCCGTGTCCTGGAGTACAACCTGGACGAGCTCGAGTCCATGGTCGCCTTCCCCCACCTGCCCAGCAACGGACATGTCGTGAAGGAGACCGACGTCAAGATCGACCAGGCCTATCTGGGATCCTGTACCAACGGAAGGATCGAGGACATGAGGGTCGCAGCCGAGATCGTCAAGGGAAGGAAGGTCCACCCCGACGTCAGGTTCCTCGTGGTCCCCGCATCCCAGAGGGTCTACCGCCAGATGGTGGAGGAGGGTCTGATGCAGATCTTCCTCGATGCCGGAGCGTTCATCTCCGGACCCACATGCGGTGCATGCCTGGGAGGATACATGGGAATCCTCGCCGCCGGCGAGAGGTCCGTGTCCTCAACCAACAGGAACTTCATCGGAAGGATGGGGGACAAGTCCTCCGAGGTCTACCTCGCGGGACCCGCCGTGGTGGCGGCATCCGCCATCGCCGGAAAGATCGTCACACCCGATCAGCTGGAGGGACAGTGAATGGAGCAGTTCAAAGGAAAGGTATGGGTCTTCGGAGACAACGTGGACACCGATCAGATCATCCCCGCAGAGAGGCTCGTGGCAGCCAACCTCGACCACCTCAACGACTACATCTTCGAGAAGGTCAGGCCGGGCTTCGCCCAGCAGGTCCAGAAGGGGGACATCCTGGTGGCTGGAAGGAACTTCGGATGCGGATCCTCCAGGGAGCACGCACCCCTGTCCCTGATCGAGGCCGGGTTCTCCTGCATCATCGCCGAGTCCTTCGCACGCATCTTCTACAGGAACTCCATGAACATCGGACTCCTGCTGGTGGAGTGCAAGGTCGACAAGCCCACCGAGGGCTGTGAGGCGGTCGTCGATCCCGACCACGGAAAGGTCGTCGTAGACGGAAAGGAGTACAAGTTCCCCGAGTACCCCCCGTTCATCACCGAGCTCATCAGGGAGGGCGGACTCATGAACCTCGTCAAGGAGGGTAAGATTTGAAGCAACTCGCCATCATCCCCGGAGACGGTATCGGAAAGGAGGTCATCGCAGCCGGAATGGAGGTCCTCGACGCGGTTTCGGAGATCTCATCCTTCCAGTTCGAGCCCGAGTACGTGAACATCGGTTCCGACAGGTACCTTGAGACGGGTGAACTCCTCACGGATGAGGATATCAAACTGCTCAAGTCCAAGGACGCCATCTACTTTGGTGCCATCGGAGACCCCAGGGTCAAGCCCGGTGTGCTGGAGCAGGGTATCCTCCTGAAGATGAGGGCCGTCTTCGACCAGTACATCAACCTCAGACCCGTCACATCCTGGTTCCCCCTGGTCCCCCTCAAGAGGGAGGTCGACTTCGACATCCACTTCCTCAGGGAGAACACCGAGGACTTCTACATGGGAGCCAACGGTTTCTTCGGACCCAACAACGGCGGGAACAAGGCACACGTCCACGTGAAGAGGGAGCTCTACGACCTGGACATCGATCTGGACGCCAGGTCATCCAACGACGATGACTTCGCCTTCGAGATCGGACTCCTCTCCAAGAAGGCTGTCACCAGGTTCGCCGATTACGCATGCAGGTACGCCGTCGCAAGGGGCGACAAGAAGGTCACACTCGTGGACAAGGCCAATGTCATCACCACCAACTACGGTATGCAGAGGCAGATCTTCCAGGAGAAGACCAAGGAGTACGGACTGGACCTGGAGTTCATGTTCGTCGATGCCATGGCCATGGCCATGATCGTCCGTCCCGAGACCTTCGGAACCGTTGCCGTTCCCAACCTGTTCGGTGACATCCTCACCGATCTGGGAGCACAGCTCCAGGGAGGACTCGGAATGGGAGGAAGCGGAAACATCAACCCCGAGGGTGTGAGCATGTTCGAGCCCATCCACGGATCCGCCCCCGACATCGCGGGACAGGGCAAGGCCAACCCCATCGCAGCCATCCTCGCCGCGCAGATGCTCCTGGAGAACCAGGGCTTCCCCGAGGAGGGAAGGATGCTGCATGATGCCGTCAGGAAGTCCCTGGACACCAACATGACCACCCCTGACCTGGGCGGAAAGCTCAAGACGGCGGAGGTCGGAAAGCACATCGCGGACTACGTCCGTTCACAGAAGAACTGATAAAATGATCTCCCTGGAGCTTGAGATAGACTATCCCGATGAGGCCACGGCCTCGGCGGTGTTCGGTGCGTTGCAGCCGGACAACGAGGGTTATGTTGATTCGGAGCTCCAGGGGACCAAACTCGTTTTCAGGATCAGTGCCGAGAGGTCCGGCACCGTGAAGAACTCCGCTGATGACCTCATGGCCTGTATAAAGATTGCCGAAGAGGCCATCGGCATCGGATCGAGGGATTGATCCCCTTCTCATTTCCGGGATTCTGCTATGGTATACTATGGTATACTATACCATATACTGAAATGAATAATAGTATATGGTATAGTATACTATACACCGGGCGATGGCGGATCGACATCCCGGGGTTCATGTTTGTCATAGTGACCGCACGGTCCTCAGCTTATGTAGTTGGGGATCGAAGCACCGGGTATGTACGGACATATGATGGAAACAGTGGGTGATCTCTTGGACATGGGTGAGAGCGGATGTGTGGAGTTCAAGCAGGATCTCACGGATGATCCTGTCAAATGGCTGAAGACAGCCGTCGCATTCAGCAATGGATCCGGTGGAACGATCGTTTTCGGAGTGGATGATTCCAAGAGCCCCGTCGGTATCCCGGATTCCGATATCGAGCCATACCTTGAGAGGATATCCAAACATCTGAACGAGGACATCGTACCCTTGGTGTCCCATATGGAGGAGGTGACCGAGCACAAGGGCGTCTATCTGATCCTCGTCCGCATCGGTCCGGGTGCCGAGAAACCGTATCGCATCCGTGGAGGAGAGGTGTATATCAGATCGGGTCGCAGCACCCTCCGTGCCTGTGAGGAATCCATCTTCGAACTCAGATTGATGTCAAAAAGTCGCAGTTATGATCAATTGGACTTCATGCACGGAGGCGTCACGTTTCCGCCTTCGGAGGAGTCACTGAGGTACATCACGGAGAAGATGGAATCTGCGGGGGTCAAGGATTATTCCGTGGCCAAGATGATAACCCAAGGTCTCATCAATGAATCGGTCGATGGTCTCAGGATCTCCCGTGGATTCGAACTGCTGACCAGGAATCGGGACCTGTTCGAGGTGAAATGTGCCTCCTTCCCGGATGACAGGGCAATAGATTTTCTCGACCATGCCGTGTATGGCGGATCCATCATTGAGCAGATAGAGAATGCGTATCTCTTCGTCAGGAAGAACGTCAGATGTTCGGGTATAGTCAGAGACCTCAACCGCACGGACACGTACGATGTCCCCATGATTGCCGTGAGGGAGGCCATAATCAATGCTGTGGTCCACCGCAGCTATCTGATGACCGGTGTGGATGTGTATGTATCCGTCTTCCCCGACAGGGTGGAGGTGGAATCTCCCGGAACCATGCCGGTGACCTTGGATGGGATGAAGGACGGTAGGAGCAGGAGGAGGAATGTGGTCATCTCCGGTTTCCTTCAGACCATAGGGATGATGGAAGGCTGGGGTTCCGGTTACAGGCGTATGTCCGAGGACTGCGATTCACTGGGTGTACCACGGCCCGACATCAGGGAGATCGAGGACCGTGTCCGTGTCACGTTATTCCGTCGTAACGGCACAGGTTCGGAGATATCCGACGTTCCGGTGATGAGTGACATCGAGTACAGGATGCTCAATCTGTTCATCGAGGATCCTCAGATCAAGAAAAGGGATGTTGCGGAGAGATTGGGAGTATCTGAACCGTATGTATCCAAGCTCATACGTATCGCGAAGAACCGTGGGGTCCTCGATAGGAACCAGGATGTACGTTTCGGCGGTTGGATGGTCGATGAGGCTCTCATGAAGAGGTTCGTCCGTTGACGGGGCTCAGAACCCTTTCCCCTCTATGGACCCGAATACCTTTGCGGCTACCTCTATGAACATCCTCCTCTCATCGTCATCCAGGCAGGAGATGAGCTCATCATAGGCTTCCCTCTGGATCTTCATAATCAGATCGGCTGCATCCTTCCCTTTGTGGGTGAGTATGATGGGGGAGTTCCTGGAATCCTTCACGATGTATCCCAGTTCGGAGAGTTGTTGTATGTTGCGGGTGACGTTGGATTTGTCCAGGCCGGTGATATGGGAAAGTTCGGACACCGTCAACCCATCCGTATCCCCGAGTGCCGCGAGGACCGGTGTGAAGCTGGCCTTCAGGTCGGTACCCTCCAATCCCTTCAGTGTCCTGTCCCTCATGAAGTTGTTGAGGCGGATGAGGGAGAACTTCATGGACTCCTGAGCCATGGGCATGCATCCGTTCCTGATTATTTCTCCATTATCATTGTGGCTGACCAATGTTTAAATAAAAAATTGTTGCATGCGCAACAACAATGAGCGAGAAACCACTTTGGGAGACCATAGATTCCAACAAACGTCAGAGTATATTCATCGGTCTGCTGATCGCACAGTTCCTGGTGTGTCTGAGCGGTACGATCCTCTCGACCAGTGTCACGCCGATCATCGAGGAGCTGGGCGGATTCGAACTGTTCAGTTGGATGTTCACCGCATACCTCCTCACACAGGCCATCGGTATCCCAATGGCCGGAAAGCTTTCGGACATCTACGGACGCAGGATAGTGTATGTCCTGGGATTGGCCATATTCACCGTCAGCCTGTTCCTGTGCGGTGTCAGCGATTCGCTCATGATGATAATCGTGTTCAGGGCCGTACAGGGACTCGGAGGCGGAATGATGATCCCCGTCATCAACGCCACCGTAGCAGATGTCTATCCTCCGAGGGAGAGGGCCAGGATCCAGGGCATATACGGTTCCCTATTCGGCATCGGTCTCGCTCTCGGTCCGGTCCTCGGAGGTGTGATCAACGACCTGTTCGGATGGAGATGGGTGTTCTTCATCAACGTCCCGTTCCTGTTGGTCTCGTTGGTCCTCTGTCTCAGGAGCATGCCGTCCGTGAGGAAGCCCGGGAAGCCCTACATCGACTTCGCCGGCATAGCGTTGATCTCCAGCTTCCTCCTGGTCGTTCTGATAATCCTCACGTTCTGCGGTGGGACCTTCGCCTGGGCAAGTCCGGAGACGGTCATCCTGGTGGTGGCAGCTGTCATGCTCATCAGCGGTTTCGTACTGACGGAGAAGAGGGTGAAGGCCCCGGTCATAGACCTGAAGCTGTTCAGCAACAAGGTCGTCACCTGGGCGTGCATAGGGCAGTTCGTCATCAACCTGTGCACGATGGGGGCCACGACCTACATCGCCCGTTATTTCCAAGGGGTTCTCCTCCTGGATGCCACCACTGCGGGATTCTATCTCCTGCCGTTCGTGGCCGGCATGCTGATAACATCGCTCTCCAGCGGGTTCCTTCTGAACCGTACCGGATACAGACTTTGGTTGGTCCTCGGTCCCGTGTTGTCGAGCATAGGTCTCCTGCTGATCTACACCGTGATCCCCGGGACATCCCTGTTGCTCCTGTTCGTGTACATGTTCATCCTCGGATTCGGAAGCGGATGTCTCAATTCCATCCTCGTGGTGGCTGTTCAGAACAACGTGGACAAGGATATGGGGATGGCCATGTCCGGTATGAGCATATTCAGGTCCATGGGTACGACTGTGTCCACCGCGTTCATGGTGGTGATTATAAACCTGGTCATGGCACCTGGTCTAGGCTCGATCCTTCCTCCGGACATCGCGGCGAAGTATCCTCTCGATTCGGGGATATTGGATTTCATCAACACCGCGGATCTGGCGCCCTTTGCGGACCAGATCAGGGAGCTGTACGCATCCGGTATCGGAATGGGATATTTGATATGCGGCGTTCTGGTTCTGCTTGTGCTCATCCTCGTCCTTTATCTCAGGGATGATAAGAAGGGTCCCTCGGAATGAGGGATCATCTCCGGGGTTCGAAGGGACCTCGGAGGGTGTACACCCGGAATGGTGCACGGATATCCTAGGATTCTGTCCGTAGGTATCCGTATCCCATGCCGGGTGTTGGAAAGGGGTGTCCCGGAGGACACCTTCGTCGTTTCACTCCCACTCGATGGTTCCGGTGGGCTTGGGTGTGAGGTCGTAGAGGCATCTGTTGACACCCTCGACCTCGTGTGTGATGCGGTAGACGATCTTGTTGAGGAGTGCGTAGGGGATCTCCTCGATCGTGGCGGTCATGGCATCGACCGTGTTTACAGCACGTATGACCACGGGCCACTCGAAGCTCCTCTTGTCGTTCTTGACACCCACGGTCTTGAAATCGG
>JAEDJU010000053.1 GCA_016296195.1 Candidatus Methanomethylophilaceae archaeon
CAGGACCCTCCTGGGGGAGATACCCAACATCCTGCCGAGGATCTGCCCCTGCCTGCTGATGAGTCCCCAGTCCGTCTCCCAGTACATCACCATGGACTTCCCCAAGTTCGACCTGGTCATATTCGACGAATCCTCGCAGATCACCACCTGCAAGGCCATCGGTGCACTGGGCCGTGCCGGAAGCGCCGTCATAGCCGGTGACAGACGCCAGCTCCCGCCCACCTCCTTCTTCCAGAAGAAGATCGAATCCGAGGATGACGACGAGATGGTGGACATCGACAGCTTCCTGGACGACTGCCTTTCGCTGAACATGCCCGAGACCTATCTGGAATGGCACTACCGCAGCAGGCATGAGAGCCTCATCGCGTTCAGCAACCGCACGTTCTACGAGAACAGGATGCTCACGTTCCCGTCCCCCAACGACCAGGAGACTAGGGTGGGCATCAGATGGACCGGCGGAACCTATGAGAGGGGCAGACGCGACAACCCCGTGGAGGCGAGGGCCGTCGTGGAGGAGATCCGCAGGAGGATCATGGATGACACACTGTGCAGACAGAGCATCGGTGTCGTGGCCTTCAGCATCAGCCAGCAGAACTGCATCGACGACATGTTCAACGACATGAGGAACGGGGACGAGGTGCTAAACGCCAGGATCAACGAGATGGACGAGGAGATCTTCATCAAGAACCTGGAGACGGTCCAGGGGGACGAGAGAGACGTCATCATGTTCTCAATAGGATACGGCCCCACCGCCGACGGCACCGTACCCCAGAACTTCGGACCGATCAACCGCGATGGCGGAGGCAGGAGATTGAATGTTGCCGTGTCCAGGGCGAGGTCCGAGATGGTTGTGTTCACATCCATGAGGTCAACCGACATCAAGGTCACACCCATGTCCAGGTCCGGTGTCGTGAACCTGAGGGACTTCCTCCTGTTCGCGGAGAACGGAGGTCACTTCCCCGGACGGACGCAGACATCGCCCTCCGACGGGGAATCCACCATACTCGGCGAGATAGCATCCTCCCTGGCGGAGAACGGGTACCAATCCCACTTCGGCATCGGGAGCTCGGAGTTCAAGGTGGACGTGGCGGTGGTGGACCCCGATGACCCGGACGAGTACCTGCTGGGAATCCTCACCGACGGACAGTCCTACAGGGCATCATCCAACACCCGTGACAGGGAATACGCCAGGGCGGATGTCCTGAGGAACCTCGGATGGAACCTGGCACACGTGTGGTCCATCGACTGGAGGTTCAACAGGGAGAGGATCGTAACCTCACTTCTGGAGACGCTGGAGGACATACGCAGGGGAAGGGTCACCGAGACCGTTGCGGAGAATGATGTGGAGGAGGACGTGGGGATCGTCGATTCGCCTCCGAAGGATGATGCCATCGCAGGTATGCCCGTGAACGCACCCGAGGGGAGATGCAGACCGTACATCCCCATCGACATCGTCACCACACCCATGTCGGTAGACTCCATGTCCGGGGAGATGATGAGGAGCATCGCATCCGACATCATCCTTAGGGAATCTCCCGTGAACGAGACGCTCCTCCTGAAGCTGTTCTGCAAGAGGGTGGACATAAAGCGTCTGTCGGAGAGGACCAGGACACTCTTGCTCGACCACATCAGACGCCTGCCCCATGAGGAGAGGGACGGTTTCATAACATACTGGTCACCGAACATGGAGCCGTCATCGTACGACACGTACCGTGTCGGTGACAGGGAGACGAACCGCGACATCACGCAGGTTCCGCTGGCGGAGATCGTCAACTCGATCGTGGACACCGTCGGACAATCGGGATCCCTCACCGGGGAAAGCATAATCCCCGCCGTCGGAAGGGCCCTCGGCTACAGCCGCTCCGGGAACAACGTGAAGGCGATCATAGGGGAGGCCGTGAAGGTGGCGGTGGATGATGGGAGGATAAGGTCCGAGGACGGAAGGTACCTACCGTCCCAATGATGAAAGGTTAGAAACTATGGAGGGGAAAGGCTCAGTCCTTCCCCTTCCTGAGGACATCCATACCGCACTTAGGGCAGAAGGTATCCTCGGGTGACAGCTTCGCATAGCAGTACTGACACCTGCCCTCCCTGTCCACCTTGGCAGCCGTGACCCTGAGGAACCTGCGTCCGAAGTGGACGACCACCAGGACCAACCCTATGATCAGGATGATGTTGAGGACGGTGTTGAACAACCTCCCCTCCGGCGTGTACGACACCATCGTGGAGTAGGCCGCCAGACGGAACAGTATGATGATGAGCCATATCACCGATATGGCGAGGGCGAGCCTGTTCCAAGCGTTGTTGTCCATGTGGTCTGCTCACCCGTCTCGTATAAAAATGGTGACCAGAGATGCTTCCGATGTTTCGTCGACATCTGACGTATATATGTGAACCACTCAAATACATGCACATTCTGCCGAGGCACATGGCCCTGATTGACCTGAAATGCCCACAATGTCAGAGAGACATAGGCCTGGACGACACACATCCCATCGGTTTCTGCGTGTACTGCGGAACCGAGATACCCCTGAGGACGGTGGAGACATTCGAACTGAGGATCGAGATCCTCTCCCTGATCCCCACATCCGTGGTGGAGGTGCGTCTGGACGGACATCAGGACAAACGCTCCTTCATGATGATGGGTACCGCACGCTACATGGTCAGTCCGGGACGCCACACTGTCAGCGTGGTCTGCGGCAAGCTCTCCACCGAGTTCGAGGTGGATGTAACCGAGGACTGCGCCCAGAACGTGAACGTGGGGCTGAAGGGCATAAAGGTGGGCGGAAGCGGACTCCCACAACTCTTATAAGCACGGACCGGGAAACGGTCTCCCATGAAGATCTCCAAGAGGATTTCCGAGGTCCCCATGTCGGGGATAAGGAAGATGTTCGACCTCGCGGGCCCGGACTCCATCAACCTGGGGCTGGGCGAACCCGACCTGGCACCCCCCATAGAGGCCATCGAGGGGATGAACGCGGCGGCTACGGCGGGACTCAACAAATACGGACCCACGGCCGGTATCCCCGAGCTCAGGAAGGCGGTCGCCGAGAGGTTCTCGAAATACGGCGACATCACAGGGAACAACATCATCATCACACCCAGCGGCTCCTCCGCACTGTTGGAGATCACCCAGAGCATGATCGACCCCGGGGACAACGTCCTGATCCCCAGTCCCGGATTCGTCATCTACGGACCCCACGCACAGCTCGCCGGCGGAACGTTCACCGAGTACAAGCTCACGGAAGGGGACTTCCAGCCCGACACCGACGACATCCAGTCCAAGATAAGGCCGGAGACGAAGATGCTCGTGGTAACCAACCCCTCCAACCCCACGGGAGGAGTTCTGAGCGAAGAGACCTACAGGGCACTGTCCGACATAGCGGCGGACACGGGAGTCACCATACTCTCCGACGAGGTCTACGACTCCTTCATCTATGAGGGGAAGCACCACTCGTTCATGAACCAGCTGGACAGAGCGGTCGTCGTCAACGGATTCTCCAAGATGATGGCGGTCACCGGCTGGAGGATGGGATTCGCCTGCGCCAACGAGGAGATCATGCAGGCTCTGATCAAGATGCAGTACCATGTCTGCGCAAGCCCCAACATGCCCGCGCAGTACGGGATCCTCAACGCACTTCCCCATCTGGACCCCTACCTGGAGAACGCCAGGAAGGTCTTCAAGGCCAGGAGGGACCTCATCTCCAAGAGGATCAACGAGATCCCCGGCATGAGCATCATCCCGCCAAGGGGAGCGTTCTACGCATTCCCCAGCTACGACATGGACATGAAATCCGCAGACCTGGCGGCCGAACTGGTCAAGGCCGGACTCATCTGCACCCCGGGATCCGCATTCGGTTCCTTCGGAGAGGGACATCTCAGGTTCTCCTACGCCGCGGATGAGAGCAAGATTAATGCAGGGATGGATATACTGGAGAAGACCGTAGCGAAACTAAGGTGAGTTACATGGCAGACGATATCGATCCAAACGCAGGCCTCTTCGGAGGAGACGAGCCCGAGACCAACCCCGAGGAGGAGCACCTCAAATTCATCTTCGGACTGAACCCCAACAGGACATCGGCGATCTCCGACCTCTTCTCCAACGAGATGATGGCAACGGTCGACGAGGAACCCGACCTTCCCGAGGAGGCGAAGAGGAAGCTCATCTTCAAGATGACAGCCAACAGCGTCCTGGACATGGTCATGGAATGCCTCTCGCCCGAGATGTCCGAAGAGGTCGCATCCTGCCTGGACAGCTACCTCGGAATGTGCATTGTCAACAAGAAGTTCGAGGTCGACCTTCTCGGAGAGCTCAGGAAGGCCATCCTGGAGATCAAACAGGAGGACGGGGAGAGCGACGAGGACTACGACCGCAGGGTGTCCGATTTCGAGGACGCATGGTGGAGCATCCCCCAGCCCCTGCTCAACCAGCGCAACCCCGACGATGCGATCAGGGAAGAGATGATAAGGTACGGTCTGAACGAATGATGTCGTCCGAGTGGTACACCGCCTCCGCCCCGGGGAAGTTCGTCATCCTCGGTGAGCACGCCGTCGTCTACGGCAAGCCCGCGATAGTCCTGGCAGTGGACCGCAGGATCACATGCAGCATCAGACGCAGCCCCCGCAACACCCTCAACGGGGAGTACATAGATTTCAACAGACAACCCCACTTCCGCTACCTGACCCGCGACGTCCACTACGCCATGGACTACGTCACCAGCAGCGAGATCCCCCCGGGATCGGGGATGGGATCCTCCGCAGCCCTCTCGGCAGCCCTCGCGATGGCCATCAGGGAGGAGCGCGGTGAACCCGTGGACGAGAGGAGCCTCGTGGACGAGGCCTACGGTGCGGAACTTTTCGCACAGGGCAACGGTTCACCCATGGATGCATCCGCATGCGTCCACGGAAAGGGCATCGGGGTCAACATCCCCGGTGCCGGGGACAGGGAACTCTGGACCATCACCAAAGGCGACAGGACCTGGAGGGTGTCCGACCTAGACGTCCCAGACATGACGTTCGTCATCGGGAACACCGGCATACGCGCGGCGACCGGCCCACTGGTGGACAAGGTCAGGAGGTACATGCAGAGCAACCACTTCGCATGCGATGTGGTTGAGGAGATCGCCGCGGTGACCCTGATGGGATACAACGCCATCAGGAGGAACGATGTGGAGGAACTCGGATCCCTGATGACCAGGGACCACAAGCTCCTGTCCATCCTGGGCGTCTCCTGCAGGGAACTGAACAAACTTGTCAACGCCTCGCTCCCGTACTCATACGGTGCGAAGCTCACCGGCTCCGGCGGAGGAGGGTGCATGGTCGCCCTCACCGACGAGCCCCAGAAGGTCGTCGATGCCATAGAGGCACGCGGCGGCACGGCATATGTGGTCAAGACGGGCTCGGACGGGGTCCGCATGGAACCCACGCCCGCATCGGGACCGCTTATGGACATCCCGATGGACTACCCTCCGAGACAGTGATATCATGGGATACATCGAGGACGAGATAGACAGGCTCCGCCTGAGATGCATAGGATGTGGAAAGTGCAGCAGGGTATGCCCCTCCCTGAAACACGGGGGATGCGACCCCATGGAGATGATGATCGGAGGTGACGAGGGCATCGAGCACTGCATCGCCTGCGGGAACTGCTCCAAGGCCTGTCGCAGGACCGACCCCTTCACCGTCATGAGGGACCTCCTGGCGTTGAGGAACGGACTCCACGTCTCCGATGCCTACAGGGACACGGGATACGCCATGCCCATCAAACCCCTCGATGGATGTCCGGAACCCGAATGGACCGGCGACGACATCATGGTCATGCCGGGGTGCGTCGTCAAGTGCAGGGTGCCGTTCGTGGAGTACGCCATGTCCGTCGCCCTGAAGGCGATGGGTCTGAAGGGGAGGGAGCTTCCGAACAACACGTGCTGCATGCATCCGGCCCAGTTCAGGGAGATGACCGAGATGGAGCGCAGGAACGTGAAGAAGTCCATGGAGACCAACGCCTCCGGAAAGGGGATCGTCACGCTCTGCGGAGGATGCAGCGAGGAGCTGCAGGGTTCCGGCATCGATGCCGAACACATCATCCCGTTCCTCCACGCCAACATCGAAAGACTTCCAAGGACGTCCACACCCCTCAGGGTCGCACTTCAGCCCGGATGCTCCGCCATGCCCTTCAAGAAACAGATGGCGGAGGTCGTGGATGCGATGGGTTACGAGAACATCAACAACCAGATGGGATGCTGCGGCAAGAGCACCGATGTGGCGGGACCCCTGATGGATGAGCGCATGCAGGAATGCGCCGGGGCAGACATCGTGGTGGTGGGATGCCCCATGTGCCTCGTCAAATACGATGCGCTTCCCGAGGGAAAACCGGTCGTGCACATATCCGAACTCGTCGCCATGGCCGCGGGAGACAGGGAATCGCTGGGATTCCACTCGATCCAGATACCCTGAGACAGGATTCTGAACCGGAGACGACGCTTTCAGAATAGTTTATACATCGATTGTCGATAACGGCATATGTTTCAGAGATTAATGACCAAACGTGCCCTGGTGTCATTCGCCATATTGACACTGGCATCGATGGCCATCATCACATCCATCCCGCAATCCGATGGATCCACGGAGCAGGCCGAGATCCGTCTGGACATAGGGGCCGATGATACCCTCACACTGACAGAGGACACAATACTGTCCGAGGGGGAGAACATCGTACAGGGGAGACTGATCGTCCCCGAGGGCATTACACTCACCGTACCGTCCGGAACGGATCTCATCCTGCGCGGAAGCTCCTCGGAGACGGTCGTGAACGGAACCCTCATCGTCTACGAGGGAGATCTGGGCATCTACATGGAGGATGGGTCCAGACTCATCGTGGAGGGGTCCATGGAGATGAGATCCATCGGAATCTGGAGACAATGCCTCGCCATCGAAAGGGGAAGTCATTCACAGGTCATCATCAACGGAGAGGCCCTCGTGGAGAAGGGTGTGACGGTCTACAACCTGGACATGGATTACACCGAGATGCTCTACGGAAGGTACGATGGTGACGATGCCGTCCCCGGGATCGTAGTCAACGGCAAGATGACGTTCAACGGAACACTGAACGACGAGGCTGTGATGCTCATCACAGGCGACCTCGTCATGGGTGGATCGTACTTCTACGGAACCATGTACAACTATGGCGGGACCATCGTGATGACGGATAAATCCGGAGTCCATTGCCACATCACCGACCTCGGCATGAAGACCGATGACGGTACCATCGGATACGGGCAGGAGAACGACATCCTCTTCACGGACATCTGCAACATCACCGTCAGATCGGTGATGGATGATGGGAGGAACGAACTCCGCATATCGGGAGACCTGTTCGAGAGCGGGATATGGAGAGGCAAATGCGGAATGAGCCTGGTGTCGGGAGACGGACTGTTCCTCGACGGACCCATGAGGATCGATGGATTGGACATCAACGATGGTGACAGCGAGGCGACCCCCAGGAACTACACCCTCACCATCACGGGAGATGTGGAGGCATATGATTCGATCCGCATGCTGAACAGGTTCGCCATGTTCGGACCGGGGAACATCATCATCGAGGGAACATTGTCCCTGCCCCGCGGGATGGAGGGCGACCTCCCGGTCACCGCTGCCATGTACATCCAAGATGGTAGGTACATCTACACGACCTTAGAGAACGCTCTCTCG
>JAEDJU010000054.1 GCA_016296195.1 Candidatus Methanomethylophilaceae archaeon
GGTCGTCGAATCCGCGGACCTTCAGGATGTGAAGGGTGATCCCCGCGGTCATGGCGAAGCTCCTCATGAAATGCAGGTAGAGGGGGTCGGGACAATCCACATCCACATAGGGCCTGTCCACCAGGTCAAGGGATGTCGTCACCATGGCATCGTCCATCACGACAGTGGATGTGGCCATCCTCTCGATGGGCCTTCCGTCCATGGCCTCGGTGAACGCCTTCCCCAGGGTGATGGCCACATCCTCGATGATGTGGTGGTCGTTGTCCCCGTGGGCCTTCAGGACGAGGTCGAATGAGGCGTACCTTGCCAATGTCTCGACCATGTGCTTCAGGAACTGGATGTCGCACTCGACATCGAACTTTCCCGTGCCGTCTATGTCCAAATCCACGGAGATCTGCGTCTCCCTGGTCCTACGCTCAACTTTAGATGCCCTTCCGGTCATTGGTACCGGGAGTACGTTAGAACTGTGATGTAATAAAAGGTTCGGGAGTCACGCCTCTTCCTTGACGACGTCATCATCCTCATCGAAGGAGACGATGCAGAGCCTGGGACACTCCATGCACTGACCGAGGTCACCGCTGTATCCCTCGAACACGTAGAGTGCCCTGAGGAGACCGCTGTCCTTGACGAATCCGCAGATCCTGCAGAGTGCCTCGGTGACATCCTCTCCGGCAGCGACGGCATCCGCCGCATCGGCGATCATACCGTAGAAGTCATCGCGATACGCGCTCTTGTCGATGAGGTTGTTCCCTCCCCTGAGACCCTTTAGGTACTGGGAGACCGCCGCGCTGGTCACACCGAACAGGTGGGCCACCTGGACCTGCGTCATTCCATGTCTCTTGACAAGTTCCTTGGCAAGGGATCCGCGGGCCGTCGGAAGTATATGCGTGACGATCAGTTCACAGGGAAGTTTCATCGGGACACCCATCTGAACGGCGTTTATAATAACTTCGCATGAATGGCTGTTAAGCCTGCCAGGGCGTGTCCCACTCCCAAGGTGAAATCACATTGGTGTACATGGCTAGACCGACGACCGCACCCTCCGCACCGGCATCGGCGAGGATCTCCGCATCACGCCTGGAGGTGACCCCTCCGGACGCTATGACCTTGGCGGGACAGCGTGAGATGAAATCCCTGGCCTGGGCCTCGTCTATACCCTTCCTCTGACCCTCCACGTCCACGTTGGTGTTCAGGACGGCGGCCAGAGGCATGTCGCGGATCCTCTCGAACATGTCCTCGACAGACAGTGCAGCCGACTCCTGCCAGCCCTTGATCGCGATGAGTCCGCCCTTGGTGTCCATGGACAGCACAATGTGTCCGGGATGCCTGTCGGCCATCTCCTCGAGCCACTCGGGCTCCTTCACGGCCTTGGTTCCCACGACGACCCTGTCCGCACCGGCGGAGATGAGTTCATCGATGGTCTCGGAATCCCTGATGCCCCCTCCGACCTCGGCGGGAACATCGTATTCCCTGATGATCCTCTTGAAGATCGGGATGTTGTTCTCCTTCCCGAACGCACCATCCAGGTCCACGAGGTGGAGGTAGGGTGCACCCTTCTCGACCCACATGCCGGCCACCGCGAGGGGATCGGGCATGACGATCTGCTGGCTCCCGGGGACTCCGCCCACGAGCTGCACGACCTGGTGGTCCATCACATCGACTGCGGGGATCATCCTCATGCGAGTCCCTCCGCGAAGGAGATGAAGTTCTCCAGGAACCTCCTTCCCGACCTGCTGCTCTTCTCGGGGTGGAACTGGGTTCCGTATGCGTTGTATCTTCTGAAGAATGAGGGAAATGTCACACCCTCGTACTCGGTGGTCCCAACGGTGATGGAATCGTCCGAGGGGTTGCCGTAGTAGGAGTGGACGAAGTAGAAGTTGCGGTCGGTGACGCCGTCCATCAGGGCATCGCCGCTCTCGACCTGGTTCCAACCCATGTGGGGGACCATCCTGCAGGGGAGCTTCTCGACCCTTCCGTCGTATATTCCCAGACCGGGGGAGGTACCCTCGTCACTGCCCTCGAACATGATCTGCATACCGATGCAGATACCGAGTGTGGGGACTCCAGAGGAGACCTTCTCGCGGATCATGTCCCTGTAGGGGAGGAGACGCTCCATGGATTTGTTGAATGCGCCGACGCCGGGGAAGACGATGCACTCGGCATCCTCCAGCTTTGACATGTCGGTGATGACCTCGACCTCCGCACCGCACATCTCCAGGGACCTGCGGATGGAGTAGAGATTGCCAACACCGTAATCTGTGATCGTGACCTTCAGCGACATCCGGAGATCACCTCTTCGGCTTTCTCCAGCAGGATCGCGTTGAGCTCCGCGGTTCCCACGGTGGTCCTGACACAGTTCTCGGTCCTGCGCTTGGCGCCGAAGTCACGGATGAGCACTCCGCGCTCCTTGAGTCCCTGCACGAGCTCCTTGTGATCGATGGGAGCCCTGGCGAGTATGAAGTTGGAATCGGACGGGAACGTCTCGAAGCCAAGTTTCCTGAGACCTGCATCCAGCTTGGGCCTCTGCTCCCTGACCATCTCCACGCTCCTCCTGATGAAGTCCTGGTCCTTGACGGCGGCGATCGCCGCACCCTCGCTGACCATGTTGAGGGAATAGGGGATCTTGACACGCATCATCATGTCGGCGAGCTTCCTGTTGGCCGCCGCGTATCCGACACGGAGTGCCGCCATCGCATATGCCTTGGAGAACGTCCTGAGAACCACCAGGTTGTCGAACTCGTCGACCCTGCGGATCATGGCGTCGTCGGCATACTCGGCGTATGCCTCGTCCACAACGACGATACCGTTGAACCTGGAGAGGATCTCCTCGATGTCCTTCTGCCTGAAGCAATTACCCGTGGGGTTGTTGGGCGAGGGCATGATGGCGACCTTGGCATCCTGCTTAACGATCTCGTCCACATCCAGCTGGAAATCCTCGGTCAGGTCGACCTCGTGGGCCTTCCCGCCGTTCATCTCCACGAAGTAGTCGTAGAGGGTGTATGAGGGAACGGGCACGACACTGTTGTCGCCCCAGTTTGTGAACGTCTTGAAGGTGACGTCCAGCATCTCGTCGGAACCGTTACCGGCGATGAAGTTGTCCTTGTCCAGACCGTAGAGCTCCCCGAGGGCCTCCCTGAGACCGTTGGAGTAGGTGTTGGGATAACCGTTGAGGTCCCATCTGTTCTCGGCCAGGTATTTCTCCGCCGCGGGATTGGATCCCAGGACGTTGGTGTTGGTGTCCAGCCTGATCTCACCGTTGAGCTTCGGGTTGTAGTAGACCTCGAAGTTCCTGGTGGTCTCCCTCATGATCTCGTTGGTGAGATTCATTCACTCCACCAGCCTCTCGATGGGCGTGGTGAGGATTCCCTTGGCGCCCAGTTTCTTGAGCTCGGAGATGGTGTGGAACACCTTGTCGGTGTCGATGACCGCGTGGACGGCGACGAACCTGTCATCGCCTGCGATCTCCAAGACGGTGGGACCTCCGATACCGGGGATGATCTTCTCGACATCGACGAGCCTGTCCTTGGGGATGTCGGCCATGAGGTACTTCTTGTCCTCGGCGACGATGACGCTCTCGATGGAGTCCACTAGCTCCTCGATCTCCGCACTGTACTTGGAGAGGGCCTGCTCGGATGTGATGACGGCTGCCTGGGACTCGACGATGGTGCCGACCTCCCTGAGCCTGTTCATCCTGAGTGTGGATCCGGTGGAGACAAGGTCCACGATGTAATCGGAGATGCCGAGATAGGGCATGATCTCCGCCGCTCCCGTGACGACGATCACGCTCACATGCTTCCCGAGGGACTCGAAGTACCTCTTGGTGAGGTTCGGGAACGATGTGGCGATCCTGCTGCCGTCCTTGATCTGGGAGACATCGGTGATTCCGGATTCGTCGGGTGCCGCGACTGCCAGGTGGCAGTATCCGAAGCGCAGGTTGAGCACGTTCTTGAGATCATGACCGGATTCCGCGAGCTCGTCGAGCCCGGTGATACCTGCGTCTATGGCCCCGGCCGCTATGAACTCGGGGATGTCCTGTGCACGAACGAACATGACCTCGATGTCCTGGTTCCTGATCTTGACATACAGCTTCCTGCCTATGTCCTCCCCAAGGTCCAGACCGGCCTTGGTCAGGAGTTCGATCGTCCTCTCGTTCAGCCTTCCTTTGTTCGGAACACCCAGTTTAAGTGTCATTTGAGTCCTCACCATCTTCGTATTAAAGAGGACTAGATAAGTTTTATCTGGATGGCCTGAAGGGCCCTCAGGACTCGTCCGTCACGAGGTTCAGACCGACTATCCCGCCGATCACCATGGCCAGGAAGACGAATCCCAGGAGCGATATGGTCTCCCCGAAAAGCAGTATCCCGGAGACCACCGACATGACGGCACCGATACCGACCCACACGGCATAGGCGGGACCGACGGGGAGGCCCCTCTTCAGACCCATGTTCAGCAGGATGACGCTGACGAAGAGGAACGCTATCGTCAGTGCGGTGTAGAGTGGAACAGTGAACCCGTCGGACATCTTCATGAAGACCGCCCAAACGGCCTCCACCATGCCTCCCATGAGGATGAAGAGCCAAGAGCGGCTCATGCGTGCACCCCCGAGGTGAGCTGCAATCCGACCACGCCCGCGATGATCATGAAGACGAGCATGACCTTGACACGGTCGATGCGCTCCTTGTACAGGACCACACCCACCAGCAACGTGAACACGGCACCTATGCCCGTCCAGACGGAATACGCTATACCGACGTTCATGGTCCTCATGGCGAAGGACATGCACATGGGGCTGACGATCATGAAGATGACGGCGAAGGCCCCCCATAGGAGATTCCCAGTGTCATTGTACTTCTTCAGACCTATGACCCACACAGGCTCCAGGAGTCCGCCCACTATGACCCACAACAACGCCATGTCCATGTTCATCCGGAGATGGAACTGGTATTTGGGCCTTGAGACCGGTGCCGTAACAGACCTGAAAAAACATCCCCATTCTGTCCCGCTTTATCTACCAGACACCCTTTTCCACTAGCCATGGAACTGGAGGAGGTCCTGCAGGGTATCAGGAACGAGCGCGGTGTGTTCAGGGCGGAGGTCATGCCCGAATCGCTCTGTCGCTCCATAGTCGAGGAGGAATCCACCGTCACCGCCGCCGGCGGATCGATGGGGGTCAGGAACCTCGGCCTTGAGGACTTCATGAGGAGGAACACCCACATCGTGGCGTTCGTCCGTTCCGGATTCGAGAACCCCTCGGGAACGTCCATGAGGATGGTCGATGAGGCCGGGAACGTCATAGGCCATAACATATCCCTCAGGGATGCCCCCAGGTACATGGGCAGATCGGAGGTCACATTCCTGTCAGATGACTTTGTGATGTACAACGATGTCCAGGTCGTGGGATCCACATCCATGGAGATGCTCGGCCTGCCCTATCGTGGGAGGGACGGGTGGATCCCGGAATCCGCGGAACCCGTCATATGGTTCTCATCCACAAGCAGTTCGATGATGATACACAGGCACTTCGACCAACCCGTGGAGGACCTCGCCACGGCGATGATCGGTCTGAACCTGTGAGGTGAACAAGATGATCATCCAGTATTGGTCCGATTTCTCCTGCCCCTTCTGCTACATAGCGGAGGCGAGGCTGATGAAGGCCCTCGAAAACCTCGGCATAACCGAACAGTGCAGACTCGACTTCAGATCGTTCAGACTGAATCCCGCTGCGAAGAAGGTCCCCAGCCATCCGATATTCGACAGCTACGCCAAGAGGTATGGTCCCGACATGGCCGCGATGCAGATCGGGAGGATCGAGGCCATGGCGGCGGGGGAGGGACTGGAGTTCCACTACGGTACGGCTCTGAACTCGAACACCATGGATGCCCACAGACTGGTGAAACACATCAAGTCCAAGGACAGGAAGAAGGCTGACGAGCTCATCCACTGCCTCTACAACGCGTTCTTCAGGGACAACCTCGTCCTGGCCGACCATGCGGTCCTCGAAGACATAGCCACCGGGATCGGGATCGATGCAGCCGATGTGGATTCCGTGTTGAACGGGAAAGATTACAGGGCGGATGTGGAGGCGGACGAGAACGTGGCCCACAGATACGGGGTCACAGCTGTTCCGTTCTTCCTGGTGAACGGCAAGTACGGCATCCATGGTGCGGTGGACGTGTCCGAGTTCGAACAGGTCCTGAAGAGAGCCATCGACGAGGAGGATGCCATGGACATGATGGGATCGGTATGCGGTCCCGACGGATGCCATTGAAATGGATGGGTCGGGATCATGTGGACGGACCACCGGACTCCCCGACCTAACACCACCCTTCATCTGAACTTATGATGTGGGATGGACAACGATACCTTCGAAGAAGGAATCGATGATTTCCGATCGTTCCCATGATCCAGGAACCCGATCATGAAGTATGAGACGGGTGAAACTGAAGAAAAGGAATGGTGGGGGACGAACCCCCGTTTAGTGAAAATTGATCAGAGGATTCCCTTGGCCTTGGCGAGCTCGGCGTTGAGGACGGATCCTCCCGCACCGCCCCTGAGGGTGTTGTGGGACATGGCGAATGCCTTGTAGTATCCGTTGCTCTGTCTGAGCCTTCCGATGGTGACGGCCATTCCGCGTGCACGCTCGGGACGTCCCGCCATGGCATCGAACACGGGCTGGGGCCTGTTCTGCTCCTTCCTGACGATGATGGGCTGGACGGGGGCGGAGGGCAGGTTGAGCTTCTGGGGCTCACCGCGGAAGTCAACGAGGCACTTCTCGAGCTCCTCGAGGGTGGGCTGCTGCTCCATGTCGAGAACGAGGGACTCCAGGTGTCCGTCGACGACGGGGACCCTTGCACAGTTGGCCATGACCTTGAATCCGGCGAAGTTGAACTTTCCGTCTGAGTAGGTTCCCAGCATCTTGGCGAGCTCGGTCTCCATCTTCTCCTCCTCATGGCTGATGAAGGGGACGACGTTTCCGACGGCATCCAGGGAGGGGACTCCGGGATAACCTGCTCCGGAGAGCGCCTGGTAGGTGGACACGAAGACCTGCTTCAGTCCGAATGCATTGTTGATGGCTGCGAGAGGAGCCGCGATACCGGTGGAGGAACAGTTGGCGTTGGTGACGATGTATCCTCCGTTGGCGTATGTGGGCTGGTCCTTGATGGCCTCGATCTGGTCGGGGTTGACCTCGGGGATCAGGATGGGAACGTGCTCATCCATCCTGTGGGATCCGGCGTTGGTGAAGACAGCGACACCGGCCTCGGCGAGTTCGGTCTCGGTGGGACCGGCAAGGTCCGAGGGGATTCCGCTGAATGCGACCCTGCAGTTCTTGGCGATCTTGTTGATGTCCATGGTCTCGATCTTCCTCTCCATGGTCTCGTCGAGGTAGACGTGGTCCCTGACCTTGAGGACGTCTCCGAGTCTCTTTCCCTCGGACCTCTCGGATGCGTACAGTCCCTCGATCTCGAAATACGGGTGGTCCTCGAGCATCTGGATGAATCTCTGTCCGATCATTCCGGTTGCTCCGAGAACTGCTACACTGATCTTGCTCATTTGGGATACCCCTTTAACGGGCCGTCATAATGCGCGTGCATTATAAAGGATGCGCAGAGAAGATATGACGTTCAGGGCGACTCCATATGGTTGATCATGCTGGCCAGATAACCGGCCCCGAACCCGTTATCTATGTTCAC
>JAEDJU010000055.1 GCA_016296195.1 Candidatus Methanomethylophilaceae archaeon
GAACCTCATCCGTGACGTCATGTCCGATATAACCGAGATCAGGAAGATCGCCGGAATCGAGCCGAAGAGGCTCATCATGTACACCTCCGCCCAGTGGAAGAGGGATGTCATGAGGATGGGATGCGAGATGCTCGAGGAGGGCAAGCTCACCGTCCCCGACCTCACCAAGAGGTGCATGCAGGACGAGAACATCAAGAGGAACGGAAAGGCGGCATCCGAACTGGCAAAGAAGGTTGCCGTGGAGTTCGTCAGGTCCACACCCGAGGCGAAGAGGCCCGTGTTCGAGACCGATGAGGCTGTCCTGTTCTCCGATGCGGCGGCATTCCTCTCCGAGGAGACCGGATTCCCGGTGGAGGTCTACTCCGCCGATGCCGAGGGCATCTACGATCCCCAGAACAAGGCGA
The DNA here is from genome assembly GCA_016296195.1 of Candidatus Methanomethylophilaceae archaeon. Classification (GTDB taxonomy): domain Archaea; phylum Thermoplasmatota; class Thermoplasmata; order Methanomassiliicoccales; family Methanomethylophilaceae; genus Methanoprimaticola. The sequence goes on from JAEDJU010000055.1 coordinate 405, forward strand.
GACAGGCTGCACCCGGAAGGCCTGCGATCTTCCTGGAGTGATCGCTTGTTCATAGACATCGCGAGGTCCAGGCACAGCAGCAGGCTGTTCACATCCGAGCCGTTGCTGCCCAGGGAGATGGAACTTATAATGGAGGCAGGGGACCTCGCCCCCTCCTCCCGCTCCCGTCGTCCCGTCAGACTCATCCCCGTGGTCGACGAGGGTCTCATCAGGCGCCTGGCCATGTGCAAGGATTCAGGTACCAGGGCCCTGGAGACCGCAACCTTCGCGGTCATCGTCGCAGCCGACCCGAAGGTCTCCGATGTATGGATCGAGGATTGCTCCATTGCGACTATCATGATGCAGATGGAGGCCGAGGACCTTGGGATAGGGTCCTGTTGGATCCAGATAAGGTTGAGGAAGGTCGGGGACACAGATTCCGAGGACTTCGTCATAAGGGAGGCCGGATTGGATCCGGGTTTGAAGGTCCTGTCAATCATCGCCTTCGGGAGGAGACCTGATGCTTGAGATCAGGGCGATGTCTCCGTCGGACAGTTTCCTGTCAGAGGCCGATTCCCTGTACATGTCCGCGTTCCCAGATATAGAGAGGATACCGCTCGAATCCATCCACAGGGGTATGACGATGTCGGACGTGGACTACAACGTCATATTGGATGACGGTTCGTTCGTGGGTCTGGCATATACCATGACCACAGATTCCCTCATATATCTGATATATTTCGCAATTCACCCGTCTCTGAGATCCAAAGGTTACGGGGGGAGGGTCCTGGATCTGATCAAGGAAAGGGCACCCGGGAACAGGGTGTTCCTCAATATAGAGCCCGTGATCGAGTCGGACAATTATGATCAGAGATTGAGCCGCAGGTCGTTCTACGAGAAACACGGTCTGAGGGAGTTCAAGATCATCGCGGCTCCCGACGGAAACGATTTCATGACGATGATATCCGGAAGTGACCTCACCGAGAAGGAGGTTCTGGACATATACGCGTCGGATTCCTTCAGGAAGATGTTCTGTCAGTGATCACTGCCATCTGGTGTAGAGGTCGTGATCGAGACCCAACTGGTCGAGGCATCTGCCGACCACGATGTCCACGACATCATCGACAGTCCGGGGTTTGGGATAGAAACCGGGATTGGCATCGAGTATGACGACACCTAACCTGGCCAGTTTCAGTTCGTTCTCCAGCATTATCGCGCTCTTCGGCGTTTCCCTGACCATGAGGATCAGTTTCCTGCCCTCCTTGATGCAGACTGCAGCGGCGCGGGTGATCAGAGTGTCGGCTATCCCGTTGGCGATCTTGGCAACGGTGGATTCACTGCAGGGTGCGATGACCATTCCATCATGGCGGTAGCTGCCGGAGGCTATGGAGGCGAACATGAGGTCGTCCTCGAAGACGGTGTCCGCCATCGAATAGACGGATTCGACCGAATACGAGGTCTCCTTGGGGAGAATTGCCTTCGCCGTCTCCGACATGACCAGTATCCTCTCACCCTCCAGTTCCTGGAGGAGCCTGACACCGTATATGGAGCCGGATGCTCCCGAAATGGCGACGACGAATCTCACGTTGCTCCGTAGAATGTGCTAATATATCAGTCCATCACCGAGTTGATCGCGATCTCCGCTATGTCCATGGAGTATTCTGCGACCCTCTTGACACTTCCGGCGATTAGTTCGGCGGCCATTGCAGGTTTTCCCTCGAGTTCGTTGGCCTTCTGTGAAAGGTCCATGGACATCCTCACAAGGGTCTCCCCTTTCTCGATGCACGAGTTGGCCTCGTTCATATCCTTTGAACTCCAGGTACCGACGGATTCCACAAATAGTGAGACTACCTCCCTTCCCAAGGCGATGATCTCGGTGTCGAAATCCGTACTGTCCAGTTCGATCAGGGGCCTGAAATTGTTGGCCAACAGGACGGCGTGGTCCCCGATCCTTTCGATCGTACGGCTGACTGTTGCACATCTCGAGATCTCACAAAGGTCCATTCCCATCCTGCGGGAGATGGTGATATCCTTCTGGTGGATGTTGACCTGACGGGAGATGAGCCAATCGAGACGGTCGACCTCTCTGTCCCTCTCATTCATGGTGTTCAGACCTACGGTGTCCCTCTCCTCCAGACATTCGAGGACATCGTTCAGCATGTTACGGGCCAGAACCTTCATCCTCTCCACGGATTTGGCAGGTTTCATCTCGCTCTGATCCATGAGATCCTTGATGATGATGCAATCATCGCTCTCTTCCATTATCTCCAATCCGATTGCGGTCTGAGTGAATGAGGATGCCACGGATGCCGCCATGCTGGAGATCTCTCCGGATGAACGGAGCTCTATGATGTCATGTCCGGCGATGTAGGCGCCGACCAATTGTCTGTAAAGGAAATCCCTATCCACGATGGAATCGGTATCTATCACTTTGGTGGAGATAGCGGCTGTAGATTCGCTTCCTCCGGGATAAAGAACCAATGTTCCATCGGATTGGGGCTGAAGCCCCACTGTATCGTTCTTCTTGAGTCCGACTGTGTCGGCCCAATCCTTCGGAAGTGTGATCATGTATGATGATCCGCCGGTGATCTGAATCCTTCTTAGGTCCACGTAGAGACGAATCAGGCGTATAGATATAAAGATGATTATTAAAGTATATATTCATCTAAATATAATATATAGAAGTAGAGATGGCATGGGACGAAGGCTATCCGGTCCCATTTGAAATTATGAAAATGCTCGGATTCTTAAGAGGATCACGTGTTATCATCCTCATCATTCTCTGCTTATAATAAATAAGTATAGAAGAGAAACACAAGTATCGATGGCTTTTCTGTCCATTATACTTCGATAAGATTGAGAACCGGATTCAGATAATACTGATTAATCAAGAAAATATATATTGATACTTATTTTCTATATTGATATTTATTAAATTATATAATAATTCGAGCAACTATATACACAGAGTCAAACTACGCTTCTACTGAGGTGCAAAAACCTTGGATAACAAGATCATAGCCGTAGCAGCGGTCGTCATACTCCTCGTAGCCGGAGTCGGAGCATACATGTTCCTCGGTAACGATGGAAACGATGACAGTAGCACGGCGCACGCCATCAAATATGATGGAGTTGTACCCAGTGAGGACAATGTCCTGAACGGAACCTACTCCATCCAGAGAAACCTCGTCCTCGTCACCAAAGGCGAGCCCACCGGAAACGTCGCATGCTTCCTCAACTGGATCACCAGTGCAGAGGGACAGGAAATCCTCGGAAAGGAGTTCGTCAAGCTCGACGAGTCCAAATTCACCTCTTTTACCGCCCCCAGTGAGGACGGAAAGACCACAATCGCCTGCGGTGGATCCACATCCATCAACGAGACCATGACCAAACTGGCCCAGGCATACATGGCAAAGTACCCCTACATGAACATCACCGTCTCCGGTGGAGGATCCGGAGTCGGAGAGAAATCCACCGATGCTGGAACATTTGACATCGGAATGCTCTCCAGGGACATGGGATCCGCATACGAGGGCAACCTCGTCCCCGTCAACATCGGACGTGACGGAGTCGCAATCATCGCCAACATCAGTGGAGTCAATGCCCTGACCGCCCAGCAGGTCGCAGACATCTTCAGCGGAAAGATCACCAACTGGAACCAGGTCGGAGGACCCGACAAGGCAATCGGAGTCATCACCCGTGAGGATGGATCCGGAACCAGGGAGTGCTTCGAGAACGCCATGAAGGCAACCGACTCCTCCTGGACACTCAAAGACAACTGCAACACCCAGAACTCCACTGGTGGAGTCATCGGACTCGTCCAGACCGCAGAGGGAACCATCGGATACATCAGTATCGGACAGCTCGGAGCCCTTAGTGGAGAGGCCGTCTCCGGTCCCCACGCAGTCGATTACAACGGAATCACCGCATCCGAGAGCAACGTCCTCAATGGAACCTACTCCATCCAGAGGAACCTTGTCCTCGTCACCAAAGGCGAGCCCACAGGAAACGTCGCATGCTTCCTCAACTGGATCACCAGCGAAGAGGGACAGGAAATCCTCGGAGATGAGTTCGTCAAGCTCTCTTCCACCGAGTACACCACATACCAGGCTCCCGACAAGAACGGAAAGACCACGATCGCCTGTGGTGGATCCACATCCATCAACGAGACCATGACCAAACTGGCCCAGGCATACATGGCAAAGTACCCCTACATGAACATCACCGTCTCCGGTGGAGGATCCGGAGTCGGAGAGAAATCCACCGATGCTGGAACATTTGACATCGGAATGCTCTCCAGGGACATGGGATCCGCATACGAGGGCAACCTCGTCCCCGTCAACATCGGACGTGACGGAGTCGCAATCATCGCCAACATCAGTGGAGTCAATGCCCTGACCGCCCAGCAGGTCGCAGACATCTTCAGCGGAAAGATCACCAACTGGAACCAGGTCGGAGGACCCGACAAGGCAATCGGAGTCATCACCCGTGAGGATGGATCCGGAACCAGGGAGTGCTTCGAGAACGCCATGAAGGCAACCGACTCCTCCTGGACACTCAAAGACAACTGCAACACCCAGAACTCCACTGGTGGAGTCATCGGACTTGTTCAGTCTGCTGAGGGAACGATCGGATACATCAGTATCGGACAGCTCGAAACACTCTGAGGAGAACCGTCATGGAAACGAATCAGTACGGCCTCAAACGTTCGAAGAAAGATAACGACATACTGATGAAGTATGTCCTGATCGCGGTCTCATCATTGACCGTACTGATCATTTCGCTGATCATCATCTTCACACTTGTGAACAGCGGGACCGCGATCGCAAACATCAACCTCTGGGACTTCTTCTTCGGGGAGTCCTGGAAACCCTCCTCCGGGGAATACGGGGCACTGTCCCTGATCCTCGGAACACTGCTGGTCACCCTCGGGGCAATGGTCTTCGCGGTCCCCGTAGGTCTTGCAGCGGCAATCTACATCTCGGAGATCGCACCGTCGAAATTCCGTAACATAATGAAACCCATCTGTGAGGTCCTCTCTGGAATCCCCTCTGTCGTGTACGGATTCTTCGGGCTCATGGTGATCCTGCCCTTCCTCAGGGACCTGTTCCCCGACCAGCTCCTGTTCGGAAGCTCCTGGTTGGCCGGATCCCTCGTGTTGGGAATCATGGCACTCCCCACCGTCATATCGGTCTCGGAGGATGCCATCCACGCAGTCCCCAGATCTTACAGGGAGGCATCCAGGGCAATGGGTGCCACAAGATGGGAGACAATCATCAAGGTCATAGTTCCAGCAGCAATCTCGGGAATATCCTCTGCGATCATCCTGGGAGTCGGAAGGGCCATCGGAGAGACCATGGCGGTCATGATGGTCACCGGTAACACACCCATGATCCCCGACCCGCTTTGGAACATCTTCTCCATAGTCAGTACACTGACCGGAACGATCGCATCACAGCTTCCCGAATCCGTCGCCGGATCCGTCAGCCAGTCGGCACTGTTCCTGCTCGGAGTGGTGCTCATGGTCATGGTGCTCATCATCAACGTGTGCTCCCGCTACATCGTCAAGAACGCGAAGCGCAAGACCGGAGACTACGATCCCAAATCGTCCCTCGCCTACAAGCTGTTCGGAAGGGAACAGCTCATCCCCAGGAACGAGGATGGATTCATCACCAAGAACAAGGGCAAGATCATGCAGATCGGTGCTTACGTGCTGATCTTCGTGTTCGTCTACATGATGGGCACCCTGTTCACAGGTGACGGCATGTCCATCGTCGCCGGAATCATCGTTGCAGCCGCGGTCTTCGCAGGATCCAAGATGTATTCGAAGGTCAACTCCACAACCGTCGACAAGATGGCGAACGGAATGATGATCTGCGTCATGGGATTCGTCATACTACTGCTGGCCATCATCGTGGGATACATCGTCGTAAAGGGACTTCCCGCAATCAGCTGGGAGTTCCTGACCGCCGGACCCACCAACGGTGGAAGGAGCGGTGGAATCTACCCTGCGATCATAGGAACACTCGAACTCATCGTCGGTACGGCACTCATCGCATTCCCCATCGGAATACTGACAGGAGTGTACCTCTCCGAGTACTCCAAGGACACCAGGTTCACCCGTATCATCAGGGAGGCCATCGATCTCCTGAACGGAACACCCTCAATCGTGTTCGGAATGTTCGGAAGCGTCCTCCTCGTGACATCCCTCGGACTCGGATTCAGTATGATCGGAGGATGGATCACATTGGCTTTCATGATCCTGCCCGTCATCATCCGTACGACCGAGGAGGCACTCAGATCGGTTCCCCAGGACCTTCGTGAGGCATCCCGTGCGATGGGAGCGAGCAAGTGGAGGACCATCTACAAGGTCGTCATCCCCGCAGCCATGGGTGGAATCGTCACTGGAGCCATCCTCTCCATCGGACGTGCCGCGGGAGAGACAGCACCGATCATGCTGACAGCAGCGGTTCTGTTCCAGCCCGCTCTGGCAAGCAGCATCTTCGACTCGGTCATGGCCCTGCCCCTGCACCTGTACCACCTCGCGATGGATATGCCCGGAACAACCGAGCTCCAGTACGGAACAGCTTGCGTGCTGATGCTCGTGGTCCTGGTGTTCTTCATCGCAGCATCACTCATCAGAAGCCACTACAACAAGAAGGTCAGATGGTGAACAGATAATGTTGAAACTCAATAAGAAGGAAGAAACAAAGAAAGGGGACGAGGCCCCCATCAGCAAACCCGTCGTCGAGAGCGACGGGGAAGACCTCAACTACATCGAGTGGAGGGACAACACGGACCCCATGTTCGCCAAGATCCCCCAGGATGAGATATGCATTGACATACGCGGGCTTAACCTGTGGTACGGACAGAAACAGGCACTGTTCGACGTACCCCTGCCCGTCAAGAAGAACAGCATCACCGCCCTGATCGGACCTTCCGGATGCGGTAAGTCCACCCTGCTCAGAAGCATCAACAGGATGAATGACCTGGTCGAGGGTTGCCGTATCGAGGGAGAGATGCTCTTCCACGGCGACAACCTGTATGCGGACGATGTGGACATAAACTCCCTGAGGACCAGGATCGGAATGATCTTCCAGAGGCCCAACCCGTTCCCCATGACCATCAGGGAGAACATCACATACGGACCCAAGATCCACGGTATAAAGGACAAGAAGGAGCTGAACGAGATCGTGGAGAGATGCCTCCAGCAGGCAGCCCTCTACGATGAGGTCGCAGACAGGCTCGACAAATCCGCTCTGGGACTCTCCGGAGGACAGCAGCAGAGGCTC
>JAEDJU010000056.1 GCA_016296195.1 Candidatus Methanomethylophilaceae archaeon
GGTTCCTCTTCTCCTCGTCGTTCAGGACCTGCCTTCCCTGGTTGCTCATGTTCTCCAGCTTCTGGTTGGTCAGCCTGCCGTAGTCCTCCACCTTGTCGACGGAGAAGTAGACGCTTCCGTCGCTGGTGACGTAGGCGAATCCGTTGTCGATGATCCTCTGAACCATCCTGATGATGTCCGGGATGCACTCGCTCGCCTTGGGGTAGATGTCCGCCCTGTTTATCCCCAGTTTGGCGGCGTCCTCGAAGTACCTGTCTATGTACCTCTTGGACAGGTCCAGGGGTTCGATGCCCTCCTTGGCCGCACGGGTGATGATCTTGTCATCCACATCGGTGAAGTTGGTGACGTGGGTGACCTCGTAGCCCAGGTATCTGAGGTAGCGGGCAACAGTGTCGAACACGATCATGCTCCTGGCGTGTCCCATGTGGATGTCGTCGTAGACGGTGACTCCGCAGACGTACATCTTGACCTTTCCGGGTTCGATGGTGACGAACTCCTGTTTGGAGTTGGTGAGTGTGTTGTGGATCATGAGAGACATTTGAGATCGATTCAGTATCCGGGGTCGGGTAGATAAAAGGACGGTTCAGGGAAAGACTTCGGGTGGCTCGGAAGTATCCATCCCAAGTATTATCAATACAAATCTGGGCAGGTGTGGACAACATGTCCAAGTACCGCAGACGCAAATCGAAACTGTACGTGGCGATAGAGAGGTACGACGGTGCGGAACTGTCGGATTTCAGCGAGGAGGATCTTCAAACGGTGGCGGGCCTCCTCTCCATGGGATATCTCATTTTCGACGATTCCCGCAAGGGTATGTTTGTCGTATCCACCGATCTCGGAAGGATGGTGATAGACCGTGAGTGAGAGGTATGTCATCTGGGCGGGCATCGGGGACATGGGTCCGGAGGACCGTCCTCTGGACATGTACGGCTTCGATGGTGTCGCCCGCGTCTGGTCCGTGGACGGGTTCCTGTTCATCCGTATCGCAGGGGTCACAGGCCCACTCTGCGACCTGGTCGCCTATCGTGTGTATTTGGGATGCACGGATGTCTCGGACAGAGTCCCCATGGAGGTCAGACGTTCGATGCGTCCTGTCAGGATCGCAGATGTCGACCACGGACCGGAGGACTATCCCGATCACATCGAGTTGTTGATAGAATCCGTCAAGGCGGATGTGATGCTTGTCGGCAGGATGACCGAGTCCATCGATGATATGAGGCACATAAGGGGATTGGTGGGAAAAGGTGTCGCCACCTTCAGGTCGTCCGTGGATGGTTTGGATGATAGGCTCCCAGATGACATCAGGGATTCGATCCTCCGTGGGATTTCCGTAGCCGAGAGTTATCTGAGGAGCCTGGATTATTTCCTGTGAAACTCATTCTTTCTTGAGTTCCGCCAGTTCCTTCTTGAGCTCGGAGATCTGTTTTTCCAGTTCCGAGATCTTCTCCTTGAAGGGGTCCGGGAGGTCGTTGTGGTTCAGGTCCTGATCATAGGTCTTCACACCGGCACGTCTGACGACCCTTCCGGGAACGCCCACAACCGTGCAGTCGTCGGGGACATCCTTGAGGACGACCGATCCGGCACCGATCCTGACGTTGTTGCCTATGTTGATGTTCCCCAGGACACACGCGTTGCATCCTATGACCACATGGTTTCCGATGGTCGGGTGCCTCTTACCCTTGTTGAACGACACTCCGCCCAGGGTCACTCCCTGATAGAGGGAGACGTTGTCTCCGATGATTGTGGTCTCACCGATCACCACTCCCGTGGCGTGGTCGATGAAGAATCTTTTTCCGATGGTCGCGCCTGGGTGGATGTCGCACCCGGTCAGCTGATGGGCGATGAAGTTGATCTCCCTCGCCTTCTCCTTCTCGCCGGCGAGCCAAAGCTGGTGGCTCTCCCTGTACATGCTGACAGCCTGGAGGCCTGTGTGGAACTTGATCGCGTCGTTCTCATCGACTATCGCCGGATCCTTCTCCATCACCACTGCCAGGTCGTCGGGGTCTATGATCATCTTATCGTCTCCGATACAGCAGATGAGATTATAATCTCACTGCTCGAACTCCTCGTTCCTGGCGAAGTTCACGGATGGACAGGGGCCGAAGCAGTCCTTGCAGAAGATGCATTCGTCCTCGTGGATCTTCACCTTGCCGTCCTCCATGTACAGGGCCTTGGGCGTGCATCTGGCGGCACAGAGTCCGCATCCGACGCACTGTTCGGCACGTACGATGACCTGGAACGCATGGTCCATCTCCCTTCTGGCATCGTCCTCGACGTTAGCCTTGGAGATAATGGAACCCTCCCTGTAGATCGTCAGGTAGTTCGCCGAGATGTACTCGCCGTTGGGGTCCACCTCCACGACCCATCCGAGGGCGTGTGCGAAGGGTGCGACCTTCTCGAGGTCGATCGGTCTGGAGAGTGCCGCCTCGATGCTGTATCCGATGACGCAAGGCGAGTATCCGTCCTGGACCTTGATCGTGAGGGGTCCGGTCTCCGGTACCTTCGTCTGTTTGGTCAGTTCCGAGACCTCCCTTCCCGAGATCCTCTGGACCTCCTCCCTGATGGACTTGGGGGCGTTCTTCCATCTCCACAGTCCGTATTCCTTCCATTCCTTCGGGAGTCCGCGGTCGGACATGTACTTCTCTAGGTACTCGTCCCACTGGTCCCATCTTGCGCTGTTGCCCGCCACGATGTCGAACTCAGCGAGGTCCGATGCGGGACACAGGAAGCATCCGATCCTGTCCAGTCCGCGGGTGTACCAAACGTTGAAGGGCTCCTTCTTGTAGAAGATGTAGAGCCACACGTGCATCGCGGACCAGTTCTGTATGGGTGAGGCACCCACCTGTCCGGGCGTCCAGGGGTTCCTCCACACACGGGGCTTGGAGTTCCTGGCCTCGGACTCGTATTTCCTCTGTCCGATGAACGACAGGACACCATCGGGGAAGTTCTTGGTGATCGCACCGACGGTGGGGCCGAGCTTGTTGGTCTTGCAGCACCACCTGTAATCTTTCGCGGGAGGTCCGAAGTACACCAGGTTTCCGAAGAACGCGTCTGTGGGGGCCTTCTCCTCTATGAGTTTGAGGTTGTGTCTCTCGCACACGTCGTGGACATGCTGAACGGTCTCATCGAACTCCAATCCGGTGTCCACGAAGAGCACGGGCAGGTTCAGTCCGGCATCGATCGTCAACAGGAGTGAGACGAGGCTGTCCTTACCTCCCGAGAACGAGACGATGGCGGGAAGGTTGTTCTTCTCGATGGTGTTCCTGATGAAGCCTGTGGCCTCCTCCACCCTCTTCTCGATGACGCCCCTGTTGGCCTCGACGACGTCGTCCCATGTGTGGGGCTTGTCGGATAGGTCCCTGAACTCCTCGGGTTTGTACCATCTCGTCTTGACCGCCACGCCCTTGTCCGCCTCGACCATCTGGGGTCCGGTCATACGGGCCATTCCGGTCGCGATGACCTCCCTCTCGGGTGAGACGATGATGATCTCGTCACCCTCCTTGATCCCGGGGTCGGCATCGATCACACCAGGGGCCATCAGGTTCTTGCTCTCCCTGACGAATGGGATCGCACCGGGGTCGCACACCACGTATCCCTTGGTGTAGCACTTCCCGATCCTGTATGCTCCCTGCATACGGGCGACGAACTTCCATCCGGAGCCCATGTCGTATCTCATGGTGGCGATGACGGCTCCGTCTATGACGACCTCGTCCATCCTGTCCAGGGAAGGTGCCTTGCTGAGGATGACCACATGTCCATCGGGGATGACGGACATTCCTGTACCCTCTCCGTAGTCGCGGTCGAGGATGTCCCTGATGAGCTTGATGTCGTGTTCGAAGGCGGGCCTAGAATCCGCCGGGGGTGTGAGGACCATCTCCTCTGTGGCGGAGCCGCACACGGGGCACTCCTTCGTCTCCATGATGGGCAGGTTGCATTCGTAACACCATCTCAGGTGGTTCTTTCCCAGTCTGATCGCTGCCATGATTCTCATACAGTGCTACCCGTCATCCCTTATTAGGGGTTTGCGCCGGACCCCACCCTTCTTTCGCTGGAAAGGGTCCGGCATTCATGGTTCGGTGTCAGTTGCGTCTCATCTGCAGGGCGATCAATCCCGCCATCATCGATCCCACGATAGTTGCCACGCTGATGGCCACGGCCGTGGTGTCCACGGAGGTCGTGTTCGTGTTCCATCCTCCCTCCTTGTCGGATGGAGATTGGTTGTTGGAGGTGGTCTCGTCCGAGGTTCCCGGTGTGTGTCCACCATCAGATGAGCCAGTATCACCTTCTCCAGGGGTGGTGGGTTCCCCTGGTTCCGTTCCATCTTCCGTATTGGTTCCACCCGTTCCCGAGGCATCAGAGGAGGTTCCGGGTTCTCCGGGGGCTGTTGTATCGGGATCCTTGGTCTGCTCTCCCTGGTTCTCCGGATCCTTCGTCTCATCAGGATTCACCGGTTTCTCGGCATCATCCGGATCAGTTGGTTCCTCTGTCCCATCGGGATCCGTCTCTTCCTTCCCGGGCTCCTCCGGATCTGTTTCCTCAGGTGCCTCCTCCCATAGTGCGTACAGGCTGATGTTGGTGGTGAGGTCCACAGAATCCCCGTTACGGTATGCCACTGTATCCGACGTCTTCGACTTCGACCATCCGACGAAGACCATCCCCTCGGATTCACCCGGGTCCATGAACACGATGACAGGGGTGTCCGCACGGTGGTCCCTGACGGTGGTGGTGTCTCCCACATGGTATGTCACCGAGATCTTCTTCACCGATTTCCAATAGGCGCTGAACTCCATGTCCCCGGTGACATCGATGGAATCGCCGTTGGTCAGGATCATGCTTCCCGATTTCCAGTACAGGAAGTCGAACCAATCCCTCTCTGGATCGTCCAGGTCCACCGTCAGGGTGCGTCCGTCGTAGACATCGTAGGTCCTCAACAGAACCGATTCGCTGATGAATGACACATGTCTCACAGCCCTCTCGTCGAACACAGGGGTGAGTGTCACATCACCGAGCATGTTGACCGCATATCCGGCAGAGACGGGTGACGACACGCCATCCAGCTCCCATCCCACGAAGATCTCATTATCCTCTTCGTCGGGTGTGACATCGGAGATGATGATGTCGCGTCCGTTACCCTCCCTTTCTGTGGATATGACCGTTCCATCCTTCTGTGTGTACGTCAGGGTGTGGTACAGGGTGGGTGTCCAGAGGCTGTATGCCGTGTGAGACGAGAACTCGCATATCATGTCGGTGGGTCCGAGGACATCCTCTCCGACCCTCCATCCCGTGTGTTCGTATCCGTCCACATCGGGAAGCTGCGGATACGCATCACCGAACGTGTAGGTCATGGTCGTCTCCAACCCCGTAGTGTCGATGATGGAGGGGAGGTCGGAATGGGCCAGAACGGCCTGGGTCGTGTTGAACACGGGCAGGGGGCATATGACATCCCCCATCGTTCTCATGCTCCATGCGTTGATGTAATCGATCTCCCCGGTTATCCCGCTGATGACCCACTTGGAGGCGGTGATGTCCCCCAGAGTGACAGTGGGAAGTTGGAAGCTCTCCCCAGATTTGGCGGGCATGTCGTCCAGACCCAATCCGTCGGGGAAGTGGACGGTGCGGTAGTAGGTGCCGGAGATGTAGTCCCTGCCATCCTCCAGGATGAACCTGTTGATGGTGGCGTAGGATTCGTATGCGATGTCGTTCTCGATCTCGTTACCCTCCATGTCGAACAGTGTGATCCTCGAGTTCACCTGACTGTCCACATGCAGTGTGTTCCCGCTGAGGAGGGGGACGTTGTTGTACATGGAACCGTCCTCTATCCATAGCTTCGATATGTTCGGCAGGCAGTATGTCTGTCCAACATCGAGTATCTGCCTCTCGATCCCCGATTCCTGGAACGCTGTCGGGGAGGCGTACGTTATCCCCCTCATGTCCATGAGCCTCAGGTTCGTGCATCCGTAGAAGACCCCGTTCCCTATGGATGTCAGCGATGTCCTGTATATGGGTACCTTCTGCAGATACCTGCAGTCCTTGAATGCATAGTCCCCTATGGATGTCAGATTGGAGCCCAGACCTGCATAGAATATCTTCGTCCCCTCGAAAGCGTGTGCACCGATGGATTTGAGGGATGTTCCCGACATGGAATCCAGGTTTGTGCATCCTGCGAACGCATAGTCTCCCACAGATTCCACGCTGGTGTCGAAGATGACTTCCTTGATCTTGGTGCAGTCCTTGAACGCATTGGCCTTCACATTGCAGTGGGCGATGAATATGTACTCGCTGGGGACGGTCGCGTTCGTGTAGGTGGTGGTCCCGCAGTCGGTGATCACGTAGAATTTTGTTGTGAGGTGTGTGACGGTGTCTCCCTGTGAATATCCGTCGGCATCCTCCCCATCGGCCATCGCGAAAAGCGCTGTCACGGTCAACAGCACAACGGCAACGGCAGTCAGTGTCTTGTTCATGCTATCACTCGTGCGGCCCGTCTATCCGGTCCGCGGGAGATGAGTCACTGAGGAGATATTTGATGGAGCACCGATGATTTACAATTTATATTCGATAAAGATGGGTGTTAACGGGTGTTTGAGGGGAAGGTGTTTCCCGGGCCCGGACGAAGGGTCGGACCCGGTGATTTGAATGGGATCACTCGAGGGTTGCCTTCTTGTACAGGGAAAGGTCGGCACCAACGGGGATGGTCGCATCGAAACCGACCTTCCAGGTGGTCTTCCCGTGGGAGCTGGGGTCCAGTGAGGAACCTGCGGCTCCGGGGATCCTCAGGATCCTGTCGCCCTGCATCCTGGTGGCCACTGCCCACTCCACCTGTCTGTCGTCGAAGATGTCGATGTCGTCGTCCACGATGATGACGTTCTTCATGGACGGGTGTCCGGTGAATGCGGCCATGATGGCGTTCACCCCGTCACCCTCCTTGTTCTTCTTGATGGACACTACACCGTTGAGCCAGCAGCATCCTCCCTCGGTGAGCCTGACGTTCCTCACCCTGGGGACGGCCTGTCTGACGGTCTTGAGGATCATGGGCTCCCTGGGGAGTCCCATCAGCATGTAGTGCTCGTTCCCTCCGGGCAGGAGAAGGTGGAACATGGGGTCATCGCAGGTCCATATCTTATCCACCGCGATGACGGGCTGCTGCCTCTCGAAGTCGTATGTTCCTGTGATGTCCACGAAGGGTCCCTCCGTGGTCTGCTCGAAGGTGATCCTCCCCTCCAGGACGTAGTCTGTGTCCGCGGGGACGATGATGCCGTTGTCGCATTTTCCCACTTTCAGGGCATGTCCATGGCCCTTGAGGCACATGGCGGATGCGACCTCCAGCTCATCCGCACCGAAGTCCATGGATGTCGCTGCGGCGAGGAGGACCTCCGCCCTCGCACCGACGCAGATGGCGATCTTCAGCTCCTCACCGTTCTCCTTGGCCATGTTGTACAGGGTGAAGGTGTGCCTGGGGACCAGCCTGATGGCGATGTGTCCGGAGTCCATGATCATCATCCTGTGGAAGGACACGTTCCTCTTGCCGGCGTACTCTGTGACGACGATACCGGATGTGATGTAACGTCCCCCATCCTCGGGGAAGTACTTGGGTCTGGGCAATTTCATCAGGTCGACGGGGAGGGAGTTCCTC
>JAEDJU010000057.1 GCA_016296195.1 Candidatus Methanomethylophilaceae archaeon
ATCGATCATCGATATTCATAATAGAGTCATATAAACGGGTTTAATAAGGTGTAGGTCATCGCCGAGGCCATGAAGTACGTGACCAAGAACAAGGCAATCACCGCAGTGGCCGTTGTCGTCGTTGCAGCATGCCTTCTCTTCTCCTACCTCACCATCAACTGAGATGAGTGATTCCGGGTCCATTCGCGGACCCGGGAAACCACTTCGTGAAGTTTCAAAGATGCTCCTCTTCATTGGCGATGTCAATAAGACGTGGCATGGTTACATCCTCTATGATACCCAGATCACGGATATAATCGGCCAAGCAATCTATCATCGTTCCGTACATCTGCGTGTATGGCATATCGATGAACATGGTGTATCCGTCACCGCCGTCCAGAATGTAACCTATCGATGCAACGGTGTAGATCCGATCCGGATTCAAAGGCGAATCACCTACGGTCACGGAGATCACTCTGGAACCGACCTCTGCCGAACTGTCGTACACAACATCGATTCCGGAAACCTGTGGGAAGCACCCTGCCTCGCCCGGAAGTCCGGAGAATCCTTTCTCGAGAGCATCGATCAAGGTGGCACCATCGACCATCTTGACCCCTACGAGGTTCTCGAATGGTATGGCGGCATAGACATCGCCCATATCCACCTCACCTATCGGGATGGATGCCCTGAACATGCCTCCGTTGACGATCGCGATCTCGGCACCGGTCAACCACCTTAAGGAATCCGCAGTCAGATCCCCGAGATTCGTCTCCACTGTGCGGTTCGATGATCTCTCCCCGTCCAGATCGATGAGTGTGGATCCGAGCACCTCCTCGAATATTCCCTCCTCGGTGGAACGCACATCATTCACAGCGGAATCGACCGCAGGATCGGTGGATCCCCACTCGCGGATGAGGATCGCATCCGGATCATCTGACAATGTGACCACTCCGACACATTCGATGTAGCAGCCCGTGCTGGCGATGAGGGTATCCCCACTGTCGATCTGTATCGAACCATCAACGACCTCTCCATGCTCCATCTCCGTGTGACTGTGCCCGTCTATGAACACATCTATCCCACTGACGGCGGAACATACATCTGCAGACGTCACGGATGCTGACGAATCCAAACCCAGGTGACCGACCGCCACGATGTAGTCGACATCCTCTTCCTCGAGGATATCAACAATCTCCGAGGCAGCCTCCACAGGGTCCGTGATGGTCACATCGTCAAGGTAACCGTAGTAGACGGCATCCATCGTGTCCGGGGTCAGAAGGCCGAAGAAACCGATGCGAACCCCTCCCTTATCAATTATCATGTATTCATCGAAGACCGATTCACCCGTCTCCTTCCAATCGAGATTGGCACAGATCGTGGGAAATGAGAGCTCATCTACATACCCCAAATAGGTATCCAAAGTGTAGTCGAACTCATGGTTTCCCGGGACCATCAGGTCGTAACCGACGGCATTCATGACCGGTACCGTCGAATGACCATGGGTCAGCATGGTGGATGCGGTACCTTGGAAGGCATCACCGGCATCGACCACGAAAACGGTGGCTCCGCGGGATTCGTAATCTTTCGCTATGGAGGCAACGGATGTGAATCCTAGGTTCTCATCATAATAACCATGCGAGTCGTTGGTGTGGACAATCACGACCTGACCCTCAAGGTCACATTTCTCCCATTGCCCTGTGATGAATCCGGCTCCGACGGAGATCATCAGGACGATGGCTATGGTGGCAATAACCTTCGGAATGCCCTTCATGGTTTCCTGATTGGTTTCAGATTAAATAGCATGATTGGAGGTGGAGACGGATGATGTGGTGATGATTCCGTGGTGGGTGATCCGACGGCTCTCGGCACTCTCAGATGCAATTATATACCAAAACGGCATGGGTAAAATCACGGAGATCAGGTTCCGCCTGTTGGGCGGTACACTGCCGTGGAGGGATTTACTCCCTCAGGCCGTACGGGGTCGAGAGGCGAACGTGCGGGGTTTGAATTTCTACATGATTGCTTAATAGCAATGCTTATATACTATCCCTGATTACGCAATTCCGTTAGTGCCCGATATCGGGCATTGCGAGGTATTAAAATGGTTACCGTCTACGATGTTCCTGCTGAGGCGCTCATTCTCAGGACGGCCCAGAAACTCAAGGAGAACCCCAACATCGTTCCCCCTGAGTGGGCAGAGTTCGTGAAGACCGGCAGGCACACAGAGAGAGCTCCTTCACAGGACGACTGGTGGTACACTAGGTGCGCCGCCATCATGAGAAAGATCTACGTCAAGGGACCTATGGGAACCTCCAGGCTCGCCGCCGAGTACGGTGGATACGCCGACAAGGGATCCATGCCCAACAGGGCCGTCAAGGGAAGCCGCAACATCGCAAGGAAATGCATGATGCAGCTCGAGGCAGCCGGGTACCTGGTCTCCAAGGACAAGGAAGGCCGTGCAATCAGCCCCGCGGGACAGTCCCTCCTGGACAACACCGCGAAAGAGGTCTACGACGAGATGAAGGCCTGAAGGAGGAATCAGCATGGAAGATCCCGAATTGGCAGCACTCAGACAGAAGAAGATGGCGGAACTCCAGCAGCAGGCACAGCAGCAGGCGGCTCAGGAGGAGAAGGCCAAACAGTTTGAGATGCAGAAGCAGTCAGTCCTCAGACAGATCCTCACACCCGAGGCCAGGGACAGGCTTGCCAACATCAAACTCGCCAACCCGCAGATGGCGGAGGGAGTGGAGATGCAGCTCATCCAGCTCGCACAGAGCGGAAGGCTGCAGGGAGTCATCGACGACGCCATGCTGAGGAACATCCTTGCGCAGATCGCCCCTCAGAAGAGGGAGATCACCATACAGAGGAGATAATCATGTCAAGCACAAAGGCCCCTGCAATGAAAGCCAGGTTGAACAAGAAGGTCAAACAGAACCGCCGTGTTCCCGCCTGGGTCATGATCAGAACGAACAGGCAGTTCCTGCACCACCCCAAGAGAAGGTCGTGGCGCATGAGCAAACTTAAGGAGTGATTCCAATGGCAGATGAAATCGAGAGAATCATCGTCATCCCCCTCAGGAAGACCAAGCAGGCACCCCGCACCAGGAGGTCCAACCGCGCAGTCAAAGAGGTTAGGGAGAACATCATGAGGCACATGAAGGTCGACGCAGACAACGTCTGGATCGACGCCAGTGTCAATGAGAAGATCTGGGCGAACGGAATCCGCAACCCTCCCAACAAGATCACCGTGAAGGCCGTCAAATTCGATGACGGACTCGTCGAGGTATCCCTCGCAGAGTGAGTTGGTCACAATGATGAGACTCTCACGTTACGGTGGAAATCCCAACATCGGTGTGTTCGCAGTGGCGAACGAGAGTTTCGCATTCGTGGCCGGAGATGCCGCCCCCGAGTTCATCAGGGCTCTGGAGTCGGCTCTCGACGTCAAAACCATCATGACGACGGTGGCCGGATCATTCGTGGTCGGGTCACTCGTCGCCATGAATTCCAATGGCGCCGTCGTCTCCGGACTTGCGGAACCCCGCGAACTCGAGACCCTCGGCGAATGCCTTCCATGTGTCGCCCTCGACGATCCCCTGAACGCAGCCGGGAACAACATCCTGGTCAACGACAAGGGAGCCATCGTCAATCCCTGCTATGATGAATCCGTTATCAGACAGATCTCTGACGCCCTCGGTGTGGAATGTGTGCCTTCTGCTATCGCAGGTGTGAACACCGTCGGTTCCGCATGCAAGGTGACCAACAAGGGTTGCGTGTGTCATGCGGATGCATCCGATGATGATCTCGCACTGATACAGGATGTCCTCAAGGTCGAGGCTATCAGGACCACAGTCAACCACGGATCTCGTGTCGTAGGGGCAGGGATCATCGCCAACTCGAAGGGAGCGGTGGTCGGTGACGAGACGACACCCATCGAGATGGGAAAGATCGAGGACGGACTCGTGCTCTATTGAGCCGGTCCCCTCAAACAACCTTTTTTTTTCATTTTCAGATTTAACGATCAAAGATCCAGCATTCCTTGATCTCACCGATATCCTCCGGGGAAACATCGATCTCATTACCGATGTAATCGACAGCCTCCTCGGGAATCATCTGAAGGAAATCATCGATGGTCGAGAGCGGAAGGGTCAGACCACCGACCCTGTAGCTCATGGGGATAATCACGGTGGGATTCACCAGTTCGATGAACCTCCTCACATCATCCATGCACATGGTGCAGACCTCCCCCGTGGGTATGAGGAGGAAATCAACGCCCTTGATTCTGGATATCACATCGTCATCGGGGATGCAACCCAGGTCTCCGCAATGGCACACCCTCATACCATCCATCTCGAAGAGATACATGGTGTTCATCCCGAGTTCGGTTCCTCCCGAATAATCATGGCAGGTCTGAAGTCCCTCCACGGTCAGACCCTTGACATCGAACAATCCGTTCTGGGCCAGGATATCCGTGTGGTTGCCACGGACCGCCCTGACGGCGTTGTGATCGTAATGGTTGTGTGTGATCAGAACAATGTCCGCGGACACGGACGGAGGTTTGATGCCGATGGAACGACCGTCATGGGGATCCACTACGACCGTGATGTCCGAGTCTCCGAACTCGAAACAAGCATGTCCGTGCCATCTGATACGCATGCACGGGGTATGAAGGGAACCTACTGATAAGTGTTGTCACGGAAATGGAGTTCCGTATACCCCGTATGGTTCTTCGCACATTTTATCTATAAAAGTGGGTATACGAATCAGTATGAAGAGGACACTGGTCCTTGTCGTTGATAGGGATGACGATTTCGGTGTGAAGGGAAAGGTCAACACACCCGTCATCGGGGTTCAGAACTGCACTGAAGCAGCCACCGCTTTCGGTATCGCCGATCCCGAGGATTCGGACCTCAACGCCCTCTATGCCGCGATCAGTGTCTGTCTTGAGATACAGGAGGATGGACACGACGCGGATGTCGCCCTCATATGCGGTGACGAGAAGGTCGGCCACAGGTCCGATCTTGCCCTTGTGGCCCAGCTCGAAGAGGTCCTCGACAAGGTGGAACCGGACAGCGTCGTCCTGGTGGGCGATGGTGCGGAGGACGAGTACATCTACCCGATCATCTCGTCACGTGCCCATGTGGATTCCGTCAAGAAGGTTTATGTGAAGCAGGCCCCTGGTCTGGAGGGCACGGTCTACATTTTGTCCAGGATGCTCTCCGACCCCGGTAAGAGGAAGAGGTTCCTCGTCCCCCTGGGTATCGTTCTGATGCTCATCTCCCTGATGTTCATCATTCCCGGATTCCTGGTGTATCTGAGTGATAAGGACGTGTCCACATTGGCCGGTATGTCCGGTAGCCTCACGGTGTTCCTGATAGGATTGCTGTTGGTGATGTACGGTTACAACTTCTCCGACAAGATATCCAGTTTCCAGAAGTACATCGTGAACTCGATCGTCCGCAGCAGCACCAGGCTGATCTTCCTGTGTCTGGGTCTGGCCATCATCGCGGTGTCCGCCATATGGGTTTACTATGAGGTCGGTGACATGTACATGCCATCGAACATCAGCACATGGGCATATTGGATCTCGGCGATGATATGGCCTGTCATCATAGGGATCGTGGTCTACATCGTTGGTAACACAATTGAATGCTACCAATCAACGAAGACACTCAGGATGAGCCAGATGTTCGGATTCCTTGGTCTGGCGAGCGTCGGTCTTGTGGCACTCGGCATCCTGGACCTTCTTCAGACCTACCTGTCTGCCTCCTACGAGAGCTCCATGGGCGTCCTCGAGATCATAGTCGGAGTCATCCTGTCCATCTCCAGCAATTTTGCTAAGGGAAGACTCAAGGAGGAGAGGAAGGTGACGGCGGATGAGGTTCTCTGATTGGGAGCCTATCTACATCGGGATCCTCGAGGATTTCGGTTTCGACCGTTCCGAGGACGAGATGAACGTACGCATACTCAAGATGGTCACTGTCAACTCGGACCTGATCGACGATGATGAGTTCGGGGAATGCTTCGGTGATGAGGTCACCGTCTTCGGCAACGCCCCGTGTCTGGAATCCGATATCGATTCCAAGGGATTCGCGGGAACGCTCGTGGCATCGGGATCATCCGTGGGAAGGCTCCTCGATAGGGGAATCAGACCTGATGTGGTGGTCACCGACCTGGACGGGGACATCGACTCCCAGATCGAGGCATCCGCCAAGGGTGCCGTCACAGCCATCCACGCCCACGGTGACAACGGAGACCTCATACGCATGTATGCCGGATCGTTCAAGGGGAGGATTCTTCTGACCACGCAATCCACACCCGAGAACACCGTGTACGATTTCGGCGGATTCACGGATGGTGACAGGGCGGTGTGCATGGCTGTCCACTTCGGAGCCGGGAGGATACATCTGAGGGGATTCGATTATGATGATCCAATGCCCAAGGACGGTAACGACCCATCGGTGAAGAAACGTAAGTTGGCATGGGCGGAAAGGATAATCGGCATCGTCTGTCCGCCGGGTATGCTGGACCGATGAACGTACATACTGGCGGAAGTCCGATGTAACACCCTGAACCCCTTTTATAATAGCTTTGCATCGGGCGTATGGGGAGAAAATGAGCACGGCGTATCTAGTACTGCTGATACTGCTTATCCTGTACATTCCGATCTGGATATGGGTCTGGAGATGTCCTGAGAAGGCAGAGAGGTTCCACCTCGTGAAATACGGTCCCACCATCATGATAAAATCCCAGCTCGGGATGAAGACGATGGACCGTTTGGCCAAATATCCCCGTTTCTGGCGTGCGTTCGGATTCATCTCCAAGGTGATCTCAGCCGTTCTGCTGTTCCTGATGATGTACATGATGGTGATGGCGCTCCTGGCGATCCCGTCCAGGATAGGGAGCTCGTCCATAGGAATAGAGTACGCCCTCGCCATACCCGGATTCAACCCCATCCTCCCCCTCAGCTACGGTATCGTGGCATTGGTCGTAGCCATGGTCGTCCACGAGATGGGCCATGGGATACAGACAAAGGCGAACGGTTGCAAGGTCGACTCCACAGGACTCCTGTACGGTGTGGTCCCCCTAGGAGCGTTCGTGGAGCCCAACGAGGAGGAGATGTCCAAGCAGTCCCGCAGGGTCCAGATGGACATGTACACTGCAGGTATCTCGGTGAACACCTTCGTGGCGATAATCTCCATAGCCCTGTTGATATTCTCCTGCGGATTCGTCTCCTCACCCCATGAAGGCAGTGTTGGGGTGTATGCCGTGGACAACGAATCTCCCGCATACTTCGCAGATATCCCTACTTCCGCCATCATCGTCTCAATTTCCGATGAGGAGGGTGTGATCCCATATAGCTACACCACCTCCGGAGCATCGGCATTCATAAAAAGTGACGATGAAAACAGACCATTCGATCCCCTCAAGACGTATACCATAGAATACAACTACAAGGGGCAGACCGAGACGGTGAGCGATGTCCGCATCGGAGCTTTCATAAAATCGGTCACCAACAACTCCCCTGCCAGTTCACTGGG
>JAEDJU010000058.1 GCA_016296195.1 Candidatus Methanomethylophilaceae archaeon
CCGACATCCTGTTGGCCCCCGCATTGGTGCAGGGAGAGGGTGCGGCACAATCGATCGTGGCCGGAATCGAACTCCTGAACAGGATGGATGTGGATGTCATCATCGTGGGGAGGGGTGGTGGATCCATAGAGGACCTCTGGGCCTTCAACGAGGAACCAGTCGCCAGGGCAATAGCCGCATCCCGTGTTCCGATCGTCTCCGCGGTCGGTCACGAGACGGATTTCACCATAGCCGATTTCGTGGCTGATGTCAGGGCACCCACGCCCACCGGTGCCGCTGCGATCATCCTGAGGGACAGGATGGAGATAATGAAGCAGATCGAAGGCGATATGGCGAGGGCGAACAGGGCCGTGGAGAACAGACTGAAGGGCATGAGATCATCCTTCGAGGTGCTGGATGCCAAACTGTCACCGGCAAGGGCATACGAATCCCTGCAGATGAGATGCATGCATCTGGATGACCTGTCATCACGCTGCGACTCCGCCCTGAAGGGCACGGTCGACAGGATGCGCCACAGGTTCGAGATACTGGATTCCAGACTGTCCCCCGAGAAGGGACTGTCGGACATCGGAATACTGCGCCAGCGTGTAGAGAACGATCTGGACAGGATATCATCCACGACGGCGCACAGATTGGAGGTCTCGGATTCTAGATTGAAGGCCGTCGGGGAGAGACCGGATCTGGCCATCACCCGTATCCTGGGTGAATCGGGATCGTCCGTGGGATCATTGGAGAAGAGGTTGGAGGGATTGAACCCGTTGAATGTCCTCGGCAGGGGATACACCATGGTGACCTCCGACAAGGGGGAGGTCATAACCTCCTTGTCCGGCCTGGAGACGGGTGATATCGTCAGGATAAGCATGAGGGATGGTTCTGCATCCGCTGAGATAAGATCCAAGGAGATGAAGGAATGAGTGATTACGAAGAGGAAGTCAGCAAGATGAGCTTCGAGGAGAGCATAAAGACCCTCGAGGAACTGGTGAAGGAGCTTGAGAACGGTGGTATCGACCTCGACAGGAGCCTGGAGATCTACGAGAGGGCGGTTATCCTCAGGAACCGCTGTCAGACAATCCTAGATGAGAGCGAGCGCCGCATCCAAAAGATCATGGAGAGCGCCGGCGGGGTCAGGACCGAGAGCTTCGATGTTGAGTGACCAGCTTCCAGAGGCCCACGCCTCTCGACTCCGCCCAATCCTCGGTGGCTGCATACAGGTCGGTCCCCTCGAAATCATTGTCGGAGAAGGCCAATCTCAACGCACCTCCGAGTTCACCCGTGGTCAGCGATCTGCTGTTGAAGGAGCCGAAGTTCTTTTTCAGACCGATCAGGAGTATCGCCACGGTGTCGTGGCCCCTGGCGGCCTTCCAGATGTCATCGAGTTCCGATGCCCTGTCATCGAGCATGGAGAGTAGTTCCTTCCGACCGATACGGCAGTTGAACGAGTTGTTGATGACATCGTTCACCATCGTGCGGGCATCCAGGGACAATGTGCGGGGATTGACGAAGCGGGAGAAGTCGAGGTCCTTGAAACTCAGGTTCAGCCTCTCCTCCTGAGATATCCACATCAGGAGCCCGATGGGATAACTGGCAGAAACCACGGCATCCCTGACCGGACCGACCCTTTCCTTGAAGGCATCGAGCAACTCCCTGTCACAGTACTCGTCGAGAACATCCTCTAGGGCGTTGCTGTGTATGACCATCATCTCCATGTCCCTGAAATCCGTGTAGAAAAGCGGAGGGGATACCTTCCTCCCCTCGAGACGGTCCAGGTCTGGATCCATGATGCCTATGGTCCTACGGTCCCTCCGGCGCTCGGACATGGTGCGCACGGCACCGCGGACGTTGTCCCTCGAGTGTCCGGGTATGATCATGACCGAGTCCTTGTCGATGAACTTCTCGAAGAGCCTCTGGTCGGTCACACCCTCCACCAGCAACACGACCCCGTCGAAGACGGAACGTGTCATGGACACCTGGTTGCAGATGTCGTCCGCAGTAAGATACTCACGCATCCGAAGGCTTCAACTCCCTTGCAAGGTCCCACTTGTCGTGGATCACCTGTGGCGAATGGGTCGCCACGATCATCTGGAGGTTCCTCACCCTGCAGATGTCCATGAAGACATCGCCTAACTTCTGCTGCCATGTGACGTGGAGCGATATCTCTGGCTCATCAAGGATCACCAGGGATCCGGGTTCCGCATGGAACAGCAGTATGTAGAACATTATCAGGATCTGCCTCTCCCCTGAGGACAGCTTGTTCAACTGCAACGCCGTGCCGTTGTTCATCGTCACGATGATCTTCCCGGAGTCGAGAACCGAGACCGTCTTATTGATCAGGATCTCGTTGACGATGTCCTTGAAGATGATGATGGACTCCGCCAGGTTGTAGTTCCTCTCGACATACTCGGAAATGGAGTATGTGAGGTCCTCGTAGTCCTTCCTGTACTCGATGAGCTCATATCTGGATGGAGGGAACCTGTATCCGGCCGGGATGTCCGGCTCGAAACCGGCATCCTTGATGAAATCCAACTTGGCCTTGAGGTCCTTGGCCCAGAACTCGAGCTCCCCATCGGTCATCTCCCTGCGTTCACCCTGATACGGGACCAGTTCGGTGTGCTCCTTGGCGTACCTTATGCTCTCGTAGAGCTCCTGGGCATACGTCTCCAGGGCGGAGGCGAGATGTCCGTCCCTCCTCTTGAGAACCAATCTCTCCGGCGGGATGTAGGTGACCTGTCTGATCTCGGCCATCTCCTCGGGGGTTATCGGACTCTCCAACTCCGTCTTCTGCATCTGGATGAGCATATCGCCCTCGAAATTCTCCACGATGAGGGAGGTCTCGTCATCGAATCCCACATCCATCCTCCTGAACGGTACCTCCATGAGGAAGGCCACATCGCCCTTGAGGGCACTGTACAGCATGTGCATGAGTGTGCTCTTGCCGTAGCCGTTGGGTGAATGCAGGAACGTGAGGTCCCTGTTGATATCGATCTTGTAGTCGAACTCGTTGAAAAGCCTGTTGATGTAGAGGGAGTTGATCATCATGGACACCATTGGAATGGGTCTGATTCTATAAAGGAGATGCGCCCGGACCGTCACCGTTTATAGAGTGGTCTGACATTCCAGTCATATGGACATAGATGCGGCATTCAATGCCATCAGATCGGACATGGCTGCAGGCCACACCTCTGAAGTGGGACCGAAGGTCATGGCTATCGCCGATGAGACCACGGATTCATTCACACTGATCAAATGCATGTCACTTCTGAAGGTCGTGAACGACGGAACGACCATGACCCTGCTCCTGAAGAAGATAATGGAGAATCTCGGTGACGACACCCAGGGTAGGATCGAGATCGCCGGTGCCCTCAGGGGACTAGACTATCCCATGCAGGCCTACGATATCCTCAAGGATATGGAGCAGACGGATTCCATCATCAGGATGTCCGCCCTGTGCCTCACCGACCTCGAGGAGTACGAGATGGCCCTGGACCTCACGAATAAGATCTCCAACCCCACCGTGGGCGACAGGATAATGTTGGCGGAGATCCAGAGCGCACTCGGGGAGCATGCCATGGCGATCAACACCGCCACCGAACTCCTCGCCGGATTCCCCAAGGAGTACGAGGTCATGAGATGCTACGTATCCACACTCATCCTCGGTGGACGCGACAAGGACGCCATGAAGTACGCACGCATGGTCCTCAAGGACAAGACGGCCGATGCCAATGCGATCGCCGCATACGTCATGAGGGTGCTCGGAAACGTCAAGGCGGCCGGCGGATACGCCACCAGGGCGGTCCAGATGGACAACAAGCACATCGGTGCCATGGAGACCCTGGGGATCTGCCTTGCACAGAAAGGCGAGTACAACAAGGCCCGCATCGTCGCCGGAGCGATCAACGAGGCCTCACCCGGAAACAAGGCCGCGCTCAACGTCATCAGCTACTGCGACGACGGGAACTGAGTGCTCAGTCCCTAAACTCCTTCTCCCTTTTCTTCGCCCTGTGGTTCAACCACATCTCACGCCAGAACGAGGGTGTGAAGAACACCAGGGCGATCATGATCTCCAGACGTCCCAACCACATGAGACCTATCATGATCAGCTTGACCGGGGCCATGAGCTCCGACAGGCTTGCAGTGGGGCCGTAGTTCTGGAATCCGAGACCGCCGTTCGCCACGGATGCGATCGAAAGGCCCAACGCATCGACGAAGTGGATCCCGAACATCGATATCAGAACGGAACCCACGACGAGTGTGACGACGTACATCATGAAGATGGCGAGTGCCGCGAAAACGGATGAATCGTCCACATTCTCACCGTCAACCTTCACAGCGGTGACGGCGTTGGGGTGGAGCGTCTTGGCAAGTGAGTTCTTGATGAACTCGTAGATTATCCTCAACCTTCCGAACTTCACACCACCGCTGGTGGAACCGGAGGATGCACCGATGAATGCCACGATCATCAACAATATGATGCACTGGTCGGGGAAGGTACAGTAATCGATGACATAGAATCCGGTGGATGTACCGAGGGATACGGTGGTGAAGAGGACATCGGTGAACAGATCGATATAATCGTACGGTTCCAGAATACTCATGTTGGAGACCTTGGTAAGTATCATCAGGAAAACGATAGTCGAGATGCCAACGAACCAGAGTGTAAGGTACTTGAACTCGGAATTGCTGCGATAGACCTTCTTGACATGTCTGTAGAGGGCCCTGTAGTGGAGGTAGAAATTCACACCTCCGAGGAACATGAAGAAAATGGTTATCAGCTGGACAAGGTCGGAGAATCCGACGAGACTGTCATTCCTGCACATCAGTCCACCCGTGGAGATGGTGGTGAAGGCGAGACATGTCGCATCCACAAGGGACAGGCCACACAGCAGGAGCAGGACATAGTTGATCACGGTGAGTATGGAATAGACGATGATGAACGATTTAGCAGCGTTCTTCATCCTGACCGAGTAATCGGAGGATCCGGAACCGGCGAGTTCGTTGGCGAAGATGCTGCGCCCGACGCCGAACATCGGCAGGATGTACATGAAGATGATGATAATGGCTATACCGCCGACCCACTGGGACATGGACCTCCATACGAGGATCCCATAGGGCCAGGACTCGATATCGGCCATGATGGTGGCACCGGTGGTCGTGAAACCGCTAACCGACTCGAAAAGGGCATCCAACGGGTTCATCCCGGCGATAACGTAGGGATACATACCCAGCCCGAACACCAGGACCCATGCCAGACCGACCATCAGAAGTCCGTTGACAGCACGGAAGTTCTTCGATTCCCGGAAAAGAAGGAACTGAAGGGTTCCGACCAGGAGCAGGACGGGCATGATCGTGATGAAGGGCGAGATGTCCTCTCCGAAGTAGATGGAGACCATCAACGGCAGTATGAGGATGAAGGCGAACAGAAACTCTATGGCACCCAGAACCTTGACGGTGGTACTCTCCCATCTCGCGAACCTGTCCATCCAGTTGCTGCCTGCCAAGCAAATCACAGCTCCACGGCTACGTTCTTACCGAAGACCCTGGCCAGGTCGGATTCCTTTGTGAGGTTTGTGAACACCACGATCCTGTCACCCTCGCATATCCTCGTGTCCATACGGGGATATATCTTGACGGTTTCATTGCCATCCTCCCTGATTATGGCCACGATCCTGATACCTTCCGGGATGTGGAGGTCCCCGTAGTACCTGTTCAGGAGCTTGGAGTCCTTGTCCACGGTGTGGTTGAAGAAGACCTCGTTGTGGGACCTCATCCTCAGGATGACCATATCGTTGGATATCGTGCACTTGGTGATCTCGTTGGAGACGATCTTGTCGTAACCTATGATGCACTCCAATCCTGTGAATTTGAAGATGTCCTCGTATTCCTTCTTGAAGTATCTGGATATGACCTTACGGGCGTTGAACTTCTGTGCGGACATGCACATGAGGAGGTTCGTATCGTCCAGACGGGATGTGGAGATGGTGCAATCAGCCTTGAACACGTTCTCCATCATCTGCACATCGGGTTCGGTAAAATCCGAGTTTATGACGACGACGCCGGTCAATGACTTGGAAAGTTCCCTGCACTGTTCCGGGTTCCTGTCGATGATCTTGACGTACCTCTTCTTGGAATCCTGGGACAGGAGTCTGGCGAGGTTCCTTCCGACGATGGACCCGCCGAGGATGACGAACTCCCTGGACACATCGTCAACACCAACGATCTCATTGAAACGGAATATGCCTTCCCTGCTACCGACAACGCAGATCCTGTCACCGGGATGGATCTCCATTGTGTCCACGGAGAGGAGGAGGTTCTCGTCCCTGTATATGCCGAAGATCGTGAACTCCCCTTGGGTGTCGATGTTCATAACGATCTGTCCGTTGATCTTGTTGTGTGACTCAACCGAGAATATGGCGAGACAGAGCTCGAGATCGGAACCCATGTACTCGAAATCGACCAGGTTCTCGACGATTGCCAGATAGTACATCTTCTGGGCGGTGATGATCTCAGGGGAGACTATGACATCCACGCCCACGAAACCCTCGTCGGTGGTACCGATCATGTAATCGGGGTTTGTGATGGATGCGATGGTACGGATCTCCGGATTGAAACGCTTGGCCATGAGGCATATGAACAGGTTGGAATCGTCCCTGTGCAGAGTGGAGATGATGATCTCGGCATGATGCATCTCTATGGCATGGGACAGGATGACGGGATTGGTCCCATCCTCATGCAGAACGGAGACGTTGAGACGGGACTTCACCGTCTCCGCCACATCCCCGTCCTTCTCGATGATGAGGACGTCGTGAACCGTGCAGATGGTCTCGGCGGCGACATATCCCACGTCACCCGCTCCGACTATTATGACTTTCATGGGTCGACCTTATAGGTGTCGAAGGGGTATAAGGGGATATCGCATCTTAACGAACATTGAAGGTTCGTATTGCTATGTATTTCGATATGGTTGTGGGAGATACATCGTACGATAAGTATGACACCTTCAACTACTCCCGACGTTTCCCTACCTATATAGACGATATAGAACAACGGAGAGCACTACCAAATGCTATAAGAATGTCCTTTGCGTAGATGAATATCATGTGGAAACAGGTCAGCGAAGATTTCTGGTCTAAGAACCGTGAATCCAAGGTGGACCAGGTCAACGACACCGTCAAGGGCATCGTGGACATGGTCGTAGAACAGGGCGACAAGGCCCTCATCGACCTTGCCAAGAAGTTCGACAAGGTTGATCTCAAATCCGTCGTTGTGACAAGGGACGAGATCGAGGAGGCATACGAGAAGGTCTCCGCCGAGATAGTCGAGGAGCTCGAGAACGCCGCTTACAACATCCAGCGTTTCCACGAGATGCAGAAGCCTGCAGGACTCTGGCTTTCCGAAGTCGAACCCGGGATCACCCTCGGTGTGAAAACCACCCCCCTGGAGAGGGTCGGATGCTACATCCCCGGCGGACGCGCA
>JAEDJU010000059.1 GCA_016296195.1 Candidatus Methanomethylophilaceae archaeon
GTCCACAGAGGGGCCTCATCGGCGTTCGGACCGGTGGTGACCGAGAACGAGAGGTTCACCTCCGGTGAATCAGATGCAACCCTGAATGCCCACCTGACCTTGTTGTTGTTCTTATCGGAACCGCCTTCGTCGTTTCCTCCGGCGGAGACCTTCCTGAGGTCGTTCTCACCAGAAATAGTAACACTCACGCTGAAACCTCCTCAGAAATAGGTGGGGAGCACAGACATGAGCCACCAAATGGCAAATCCGACGGCACCGATAATGATGATACCCAGGCCCGTGACGTACATCGTCTTGACGTACTCGTCCTTGCTGGGGGTGCGTGCCATCTTGAGGATCCTACCGTACTTTCCCTTTCCGAAACCGCGGGCTTTGGACTCGAACTCATCCTGGAGTTCGTATGCCATCGACTCTTCTTCTGCCATTTTATCGTTCTCCAACCGTACGTCTCCGCACGATCGTTCTGCTCATTCTCGTTACCACTGAAGGTAACGTTACAGAGGTGCCCTTTAATCATGTTTTTATTATAAAACTTTCGGCGGGACTAATCCAATTCGATAATACCCAATTGTTTTTTATATAGGTTCTATGTTCGCCAAACTAGACCTTTTGGGGGTATTTAAAATGGAAGAGGTTCTTTGTAACGTAGAACTTGTAAAGGAGAACAATGATTTTGTCGTGAAAATCCAGAGCGATCTCGGAGGAGTCAGGGAGTACAGGTCCATGAGCTTCGAGGAAGTTCTCGAGCAGCTCGTTCAGGATCTCCAGGAAGAGTTCGAGAGTCTCTGATCAGGAGGAATAGCGATGGCAGACAAGATCAAACAGGTCACGGATGTCCTTGACATGCTCGCCGAGGACACATCCATTCCCAGAAACATCAGGAAAGGCGCTACGGATGCAAAGACCAGACTCCTCGACACCAAGGAGGCAATGGACGTCCGTGCAACCAGCGCGATCGTCATCCTGGACGACCTCGCAAACGATCCCAACATACCTCTGCACGGCAGGACGCTCATCTGGAACGTCATCAGCCAGCTCGAGGTAATGAGTCAGCAGAACTGAGCTCAAACCTCTGCAAAAAAACCCCCTTCCTCCATTTTTCGGGAGGAAGGGGAGAGGGTTTATGGAAACCGGAATCAGCAACGCTGTTCCTTTATGATATCCAAGAAGTTCTGGAAGATCTCCGCACCGTGCTCGGTGTTCTCGACCTCGGGGTGGAACTGCACACCATAGATCGGACGGTCTTTGCACCTGACCGCCTCATGGGGGCATGAATCGGAGTAAGCGGTGACCTCGAATCCCTCGGGGATCGTCTTGACCTCATCGTTATGGGAGGCCCAGACTCCGAACGTGTCCGGAAGACCCTTGAACAGATCATCGTGGGACTTCACCTTCAGCTCCACACCGCCGAACTCGGGCATTGTTCCGGGTCCGAGGGTTCCGCCGAAGTGCTCGCAGAGGAACTGCATCCCCGCACAGATGCCGAAGATCGGATACTCGGCCTTGTCCAGATACTCACCGTTGTTGCCCATGCGACCGGCATCGCATGCCACATTGGGTGCTCCTCCCGAGAGGATCAGACCATCGATGTCCTTGATCTCGTCGAACGGGGTCGTGTTGGGGACGATCTTCGTATCGACCTTCAGGTACCTTAGAACGCGCCACTCGCGGTGGGTCCACTGACCTCCGTTGTCAACGACGTATACTTTCATCATCCGGGAGTAGAATGCTTGAAAATATGAACCTGCCGTATGAGCAGGCTCAAAGGAGCCCCATCACGAGCAGGATGACCACCATCACCGGGACCACATAGGTCATGTAAGTGCGGAGACAGGCGGGGAACGCCAACCCATCTCCCGAATCGACCTCCGACATGAAGTTATCCCAGCCCCACCCGCGTCTGCTCACACAGAAGAGCAGCATGACCACCGCCCCCACGGGCAGCAGGATCTGACTGAAGATCAGGTCCGAAAGGTCGAGGATGGTGGATCCGGCACCCAACGGCTCGATCCCCGAAAGGATGCTGAACCCGAGAGCGCTGGGAAGACAGAGGAGGATCATGACCGGGATGTTGAAGGCACAGGACCTGCGCCTGTCCCACCCGGTGACCTCCATCGTGTTCGACACTATGCACTCGTACACTGCGAATATCGTGGACAGTGCCGCGAAGGACATGAAAAGGAAGAACAGGAACCCGAGGATATTCCCGCCCGAGAGGTTGTTGAATATGTTCGGAAGGGTCTCGAAGATCAGACTGGGACCCACTCCGACGGGAACCCCGAAGGAGAAGCATGCGGGGAAGATTATCAGCCCGGCCATGAAGGCCACCGCCAGGTCCAACGATGCTATGCGGATGGACTCCCCGAAGAGACGGTGGTCCTTCCCGATGTAGCTGCCGAACACGGCCATGGAACCGATACCGATGCTCAGGGTGAAGAACGCCTGACTGAGCGCGGCAACGACCACGTTCAGGATCCCCTGCTCCATCATCCTATCGATATCCGGGACGAGATAGAACCTCAGACCCTCGGCCGCACCGGGCATCGTGAACGAGTACACCACGAGGAAGACCATGATCGCCAGCAGGGCCAGCATCATCCACTTGGTGACCCTCTCCAGACCGCCCTTCAATCCCAGGGAGCAAACGGCGAAACCGAGGACCACCACCAGGACCATGAAACCGACGGTCACCATGGGATCCCCCGACATGGATGCGAAGAAATCCGATACGCCTGCGGCATCCAGACCGGAGAAATCACCCGTCGCCGACGATACTGCGTATCTGAGGATCCAACCCGTTATCACCGTGTAGAAACTCATCAGCAGGTACACACCCGCCAAGGAGAGGTATCCGTGGAGATGCCACCTGGTACCCTCGGGCTCCAGGACACGGCACATGTTCACGGGACTGCGCTGACTCGCCCTCCCGAGGGAAAGCTCCACGGAAAGCAGCGGAACCCCCAGGATGACCAGGAAGACCAGGTAGATCAGGACGAAGGCCCCGCCCCCGTACTGTCCGACCATGTACGGGAACTTCCAAATGTTCCCCAGACCTATTGCGCATCCCGCGGCGATCAAGATGAATCCCAGTCTGCTGCCCAGTCTCTCCCTCTCCATGATATCGGTCCCGATTGTTATCACAGAAGGATGCCCCCGAGGGGGCTGCGGGTCTCCCCGCGGTTAAAATAAGAGGTCGCACGGCGGCGACTTTGACTTTCACTCCCACTCGATGGTCGCCGGGGGCTTGTTGGTGATGTCGAACACGACACGGTTCACCGAATCCTTCATGGAGTTGGTGATACGCGTGGACATCCTGTCCAGGACCTCGAGGGGTATCTTGGCATAGGTTGCGGTCATACCGTCGACGGATGCGACCGCACGGATGGCGATGGTCCTTCCGTAGGCCCTCCTGTCACCCTGCACTCCGACGGATTTTGACGGAAGGAGCACGGCGAAGTACTGCCAGGGCATCTCCATCTCTCCAGCACCGGCGGCCTTCCTGATCTCGTCCTCGACGATGAAGCAGGCCTCACGGACGATGGCGATGTTCTCGGGGGTAACCTCTCCGAGGCACCTGACCGCGAGTGCGGGTCCGGGGAAGGGCTGCCTCTCGGATGCCTTGACGCCCAGGTTCCTTGCGACATCGCGGACCTCATCCTTGTATAGGTCCCTGAGGGGCTCGACGAGTGTCATTCCCATGTCCTTGGGGAGTCCACCGACGTTGTGATGGGATTTGATCGTGTCACGGACACCATCCCCGCTCTCGATCCAGTCGGGGGCGATGGTACCCTGGACGAGGAACTCGGCTCCGAAATCCTTGGCGGTCCTCTCGAAGACACGGATGAACTTCTCCCCGATGATCTTCCTCTTCTGCTCGGGATCGGTGACGCCTTTGAGGGCCTCGAAGAACTCGGCTCCAGCGTCGGCGATCTTGTAGTTGATGCCCATGTCCCTGAGCATCCCCTCGACCTCCTCGGTCTCCCCTTTCCTCATGAGGCCGTTGTCGACATAGACTGCCAGGAGCCTGTCGCCGATGGCCTTGCTCGTGAGCGTGGCGGCGACCATGCTGTCGACGCCTCCGGAACAGGCGATGATAGCCTTACCGGTGATCTTGGACCTGATGTCCTCGATCGTCTCGTTGATGAAATCCTCAACACCCAACATCCGAAATCACCTTCTCGGAGTCTGCAACTACCTTCTCGGCCTGCTCCTTCCTGTACTGGATGAGCTTGTCCCTAAGGTCCGCATCGTTCAGGGCAATGATCTCCAAAGCGAGCACGGCTGCATTCTCGCCACGGTCCATTCCCACCGCCGCCACGGGGATCCCCGGAGGCATCTGCACGATGGAGAACAGGGCATCGATGTTAATGGAACCACTGACCGGGACACCGATGACGGGTTTGACGGTGTACGATGCCACAACACCGGGAAGCGCTGCGGAGAGGCCTGCGATGGAGATGAAGACATCCGCATCGCTTCCGATCACGAGATCCTCGACCCTGCGGGGAGTCCTGTGGGCGGAAGCCACGGCGATGTCGAACTGGACACCGAATTTCCTCAATATCGCGATGGCCTTATCTGCGACGGGCATGTCGCTCTTGCTTCCCATTATAATGGAGACCTTTGACATTGTCGCCAAACACTGAATCTTTAGAGATAAAGCTTACGTGAAGAACCATACTGGCTCGGAGACGGGTGACAGAAGGATAATGGGGTTTTGTAAGATGTTTATCGGATCCCCGGATCAGCATTTGAGAACGACGACCAGGAAGATTCCGACTGCGACGAGTGCACCGATCAGGACACCGATGAGGTTGATGATCGCGTTGTACACAACATCCCACGCAGCTACCTCGTAGAAGGGGGAGATGTCGCTGAATCCGACAAGGTATGCCCAGACGACTCCGACGATGAGTCCGACGATGGCCATGGCAACACCGCAGGCCCTGCTCTTTCCGGAGCCGAATCCTGCTGCGAACGCACCCGCTACAAGCATGATGAGTGCGAATGCGAAGACCACCAGGGTCAGAAAGGACATAGAAATGATTTCCATTTTTTGCCTCCATTTTTTCCCGCGGAAGCGGGTCGCTGACGGTGTGAAGCTTTTACCCGTTATTAAGGTATTGGACGCTCGGGAGATGTGTGAAACCGTATCCAGGATAGGACACACATCAAAGAGTCTGGAATGCCTGTTTGGCAGATATATCCAATTAATCCATAGCCAACAATAATCTTTATATCGATTGAAGATGAAAAAACGATTCTAGTTAATAAAGAATCACTAAATCTTTAAATATAACATTCATATTCCCCCTCATTATATAGGGTATAATCTCTATTTGAAAGGACTGAGGTCGGATGGATTTTTTGGGAAAGGTCGAGGAGATAACATGCGATGGCAGGCTCATCGCCAGATGCAGCTCCGTACCCGAACTCGGAGATCATGTGTTCGACCGCAGACAGAACAAGATCGGCACCATAGGGAAGGTCTTCGGACCGGTGGATGAACCCTACGTATCGGTGAATGTTCCGAAAACAAACGAAATGCCCGTTCCCAAGGGCACGGATCTATTTTACAATAAAGGGAGGAATCAGAATGGCAAAGGTAAGGGAAGGAACAGAAGAAATTGAAGTATGTCCTGAGTGCGGAAGCCATCACTTAGTCCGCGACTACGAACGCGGGGAACTTCTTTGCGAGGACTGTGGTCTGGTCCTCGATGACCAGTTCATCGACCAGGGACCCGAATGGAGGGCTTTCGACGTCGAACAGGGTGAGAAACGTGCACGTACCGGAGCCCCGATGACCTACACGATCCACGACAAGGGACTTTCCACCGAGATCTCCTGGAAGAACAAGGACAGTTACGGAAAGAGCATCCCCACCAGGAACAGGGCACAGCTGTACAGGCTCAGGAAGTGGCAGAGAAGGATCCGTGTCTCCAACGCAACGGAGAGGAACCTGGCCTTCGCACTGTCCGAGCTGGACAGGATGGCATCCGCGATGGGACTTCCCAGGAACGTCAGGGAGACCGCCGCCATGATCTACAGGAAAGCGGTCAACAAGAACCTGATCAGAGGAAGGTCCATCGAAGGTGTGGTCGCCGCATCCCTCTATGCAGCATGCAGACAGTGCGGAGTCCCCAGGACACTCGATGAGGTCGCAGGCTCCAGCCGTGTCGGAAGGAAGGAGATCGGAAGGACCTACAGGTTCATGACCCGTGAGCTCAAGCTGAAGCTCATGCCCACCAAACCCCAGGACTACGTCCAGAGGTTCTGCTCCGAACTCAAGCTGAGCGGAGAGGTCCAGAGCAAGGCTGCGGAGATCCTCAAGGATGCATCCGAGAAGGAGCTGACCTCCGGAAGGGGACCCACCGGAGTTGCCGCCGCCGCGATCTACATCTCATCCATCCTGTGCAACGAGCGCAGGACCCAGAGGGAGGTGGCTGATGTGGCAGGCGTCACAGAGGTCACCATCAGGAACAGGTACAAGGAACTCACCGAGAAACTCGGTATCGAGATCCAGCTGTGAAACCGGAGGGTGCCGGGAGGCACCTTCCCTATTCTCATCTTACTTTTCCGACCGTCCGATATTCTTATTTCGGTATCGGTCAATCACGTCGCATGGACCAGCAGCCCCAGCAGAAATCCAGCAAGCACATCTGTCTCACAGTCAGAGGACCCATGGGCATCTCCGACGACCCGATCTTCGATATCGTATCCGCACTTGCGGACAAGGATGTGCTGACCATGGTCCGTGGACTATCCAAGGAGGAGATACGCTCCCCGTTCACGAATGGAGTCTTCGGAATGGACGAGGCCAGGACCAATGCCGCAATCAGGAGGATGAAGGGAGCAGGACTGATATCATCCCGCAGGGACGGCCCCGATCACATCTACTTCCTGAACAGGGGACGCTACAAGGAGCTGGAACACTTCCTTAGCGGACTGTTCACAGAGTGAACCCCATCACGATCGAGAGGGTTCGAAGAAACAGGGTCCGAACAGGGGACAATGGATGATCCCGTCCCCATCCACTGAGATGTTCGAATCGGACAGTAGGATACTGACGACGTCCTCTTTGCCCATCACCTTCTTCAGCATCCTGCAAGACCTCTTCACACCTCTGTCGATCACCATCACTGCAAGATGATCCCCATAGCGGAAGACAAAGTCCAATGCCATTCTATTCGAAGAATCCCTGTGATGGTAGACATCGAACCCATTACCTGCGAGAGTCTCGAAAACAGCATTCTCAAACAATGACCAATCTCCGACTGAGAGATCACCATTCACAATTCCCATCACTATATCCGGTCCGAGCATATAGGAAAGGAGTCCGGTGTCCCTTAGATACACCCTGAATGTATTCCCATCCTCCCTTATCCTGAGTAATTCGGAGAAAACCTCCAAATTATGACAGATGT
>JAEDJU010000060.1 GCA_016296195.1 Candidatus Methanomethylophilaceae archaeon
TGGAGAGTCCGATCATGAAGTTGTTGCATCCTCCGGTGGATCCCTTGTTGAGGTAGGCCTCGACGAGCTCCCCAGTGTTGGGGTTGAAGAAAGCGGTGCAGTGAAGGCTTCCGCATCCCGTCATGAGCTTCCTCTTCTTGCCTATGACGTTGTCATCCACCTTCTCGACGACCCCTCTCTTATCCTCGTGCATGGGCTCCTCCTTGACGGATTCCTCCTTGGGGGCCTCGTCCTTCTTGTCCTTCTCCTTGGTGGAGAGAATTCCGAGACGCTTGCATCCGTCACGGAACACGGTGACACCCTTGCATCCGGACTGCCATGCGTACATGTAGATGTCGTAGACGTTGGCCTCGGGGAAGTCCTCGGGCAGGTTGACGGTGGAGGAGATCGACGCATCGATGTGGTTCTGCCAGGTGGCCTGCATGTCGATCCTCTGCCTGTAGTCCAGGTTCTGAGCGGTGACGAAGAAGTCGGGGAGGTCCTCATCCT
Source organism: Candidatus Methanomethylophilaceae archaeon (assembly GCA_016296195.1). GTDB lineage: Archaea > Thermoplasmatota > Thermoplasmata > Methanomassiliicoccales > Methanomethylophilaceae > Methanoprimaticola. The sequence goes on from JAEDJU010000060.1 coordinate 490, forward strand.
TCCTGATCTCCGGGTGCTCGTCGATGTAGGCCTGGACGATGGGGGTGTAGACCTTGTAGTAATCGTCATGATCCGAGAGGGATGTTGTCCTCCTCTCGTAGGAGATGGCGAAGATGGGCTCGATACCGCCGGAAATACCGATCATGGTGGAGAGAGTGCCTGTCGGTGCGATGGTGAGTAACTGGGAGTTCCTGAGTCCGTACTGGGAGACGAGTTCTGCGGTCTCCTTCGATGCGTTCGCCTTGAAGAACTCGGATGCCACGATCTGTGAGGGGACGCACTTCTCGAACATGCCCTGCTCCTTGGCGAGCAAGGCGGATTCGTTCAGGGCGGTGTCCATCATCAGCTTTCCGAGCTTGTCGCAGAAATCCACGGATTCGGGTGTGCCATATCTGTATCCGAGCATGATGAGCATATCGGCAAGTCCCATGATACCGAGACCGATCTGCCTCCACTCCCTGACGGACCTCCTCTGCTCCTCAAGGGGATGGAGCGGGAGACCCTCGTCCAGGACATCGTTGAGTCCGCGAACACATATCCTGACCGCCTGGATGAAGTCCTCCTTCTGGAACTTGCCATCCTTGACGAAGGCGGCGAGGTTCATGCTTCCGAGGAGACAGGAACCTCCTGCGGGCAGGGGCTCCTCGGCACAGGGGTTGGTTCCGGCGTAGGAGTAATCGGGGAACTCGCTGAGGAGGTTCCAGTTGGAGATCCTGTCCCAATACAGGCATCCGGGCTCACCGTAATCCCAGTTGGCATGGCAGAGCTTCTCGAAGAACTCGGCGGCGTTCAGGTCCTTGGTGATGTGCTGGTTGCTCTCGGGGCGGTCGAAACTCTGGACGAATGTGCCCCTGTTCCTGACGCACTCCATGAACTCGTCAGTGACACGGATGGACATGTTCGCCTTGGTGACCCTCTCGAGGTCAGTCTTGACGGACATGAACTCCTCAAGGTCGGGGTGATCGCATGCCATGGTGAGCATGAGGGCCCCCCTGCGCCCGTGCTGACCGATGAGTCCGGTGACCATGGAGAACAGGTCGGTGAAGGATACGGCTCCGGAGGTCTCGGATGCGGTATTGTTGATCTTCGCACCGCGGGGTGCGAGCTTGGAGATATCTATTCCCGCCCCTCCACCGTAGCTGAAGGTACGGGCGAGCCTACCCGCACACTCGAAGATGGATTCGATGGAATCCTCTGGGGGTTGAAGGACGTAACAGTTGGAGTAGGTGACCTTGAGGCCGCTCTTGTAGAGTCCCCTGTTGGCGAGGATCCTGCCACCGAAGAGGAACTTCTTCTCAGCGATCATACGCCTTATGTCGGCATCACCGTCGCTGACACGGTCAAGCCACTGGTCGAAGGTCTCCCCGTTGTGACAATACTTCTTGGTCCAGATGTCCATTCCAAGCTGATTGTCACTTCCTAACCATTCTGTTATTTCCATAATTCTCCCCCATGACCTTTAGGTCGCCGCAAGGCAATCCAGAAGGTCGCGGACAGAAAGATGGAGGTCCGTTATTTAGGCTTAATCCCTCTGACTTTTACAACAACTTCTGGATGTTGGAGATATAATCCAATAAGTCTGTAATAAACCCTTGCAGGAACGAAGTTAGGCGAACTCCGTTAACTCGTTATTTGTAAAAATGACAGCTAAATCTTTCAACGTCTAGTCGACAGAAGTGGATTCCCGAGGTTTTCAACCCCTCTAACGCCGTTCATTGGACCGATTGAAATATATGTACAAAAAAATACATTAAACAACAATAAAATACATTATATACCACATTACGGTTATAGACATCCAACAAGAACACGAAGTGATCGAAATGTACCGCCCAACGATCGAAGAATCAAGAGACCTGGTCAAGGAGGGATTCAGGACCATCCCCGTATCCCGCACCATCCTGGCCGACGTCAGAACACCCATAGAGGTTCTGAAGGCGCTAATGAAGGTCGACAACCACTGCTACATACTCGAAAGCATCGAGGACAAGCAGAGGTGGGGAAGGTACACAATCCTAGGATTCGAACCCGTCCTGGAGTTCGTATGCGAGGATGGTTTCGTGACCATGACCGAGAAGGGAATCACGAGGATGTTCGACTGCAACGACCCCTCATCGGAGATCAGAGACATTGTGAGGAGGTACAGGAGCCCGAGGCTGGACTATCTCCCCCCGTTCACCGGAGGACTCGTGGGGTACTTCTCCTATGATTACATCAAATATGCCGAACCCTCGCTGAAGATCAGGTCGAAGGATGACGAAGACTTCAAGGACGTCGACCTCATGCTGTTCGACAAGGTCATCGTCTTCGACAACTTCAAGCAGACCATAACGGTCATTGCCCATGCCTGCTACGAGGACATCGACCGCAGCTATGCCAAGGCGACGGCCGAAGTAGAGCGTATAATAGATATTATAAAGAACGGGGAACCGGCGGAGCATGTTCCCGCCACCCTCAGGTCCGACTTCAGGGCCATGTTCTCCCAGGAGCAGTACTCCGAGATGGTTGAGAAGGCGAAGGACCACATCAGAGAAGGTGATATCTTCCAGGTGGTCCTGTCCAACCGCCTCGAGGCGGATTTCGATGGCAGCCTCATCGACGTCTACAGGATTCTTAGGACGACCAATCCGTCCCCGTACATGTTCTACTTCTCCGGAAGCGACATAGAGGTGGCCGGGGCATCGCCCGAGACCCTGGTCAAACTGGTCGACGGCGTTCTGCACACGTTCCCCCTCGCAGGGACCAGACCCCGCGGAAAGACCGAGGAGGATGACAGGAGGCTCGAGAGGGAGCTCCTCTCCGATGAGAAGGAACTGGCGGAGCACAACATGCTGGTCGACCTCGGAAGGAACGACATCGGGAAGATCTCCAAGTTCGGAACTGTGGAGGTCGAGAAGTACATGGAGATCGAGAGGTTCTCCCACGTGATGCACATCGGATCCACCGTCCGCGGCGAGATCCGTGAGGACAAGGATGCGGTGGATGCGATCGAAGCGGTCCTCCCCGCGGGCACACTCTCCGGGGCACCCAAGCTCAGGGCCTGCCAGATCATCGACGAACTGGAGGACTGCAAGCGCGGGATCTACGGCGGGGCGATCGGATACATCGACCTCACGGGCAACATGGACACATGCATCGCGATCAGGATCGCCTACAGGAAGAAGGGCAAGGTCTTCGTGAGGTCCGGTGCGGGAATAGTCGCGGACAGCATCCCGGCCAACGAGTACAGGGAGTGCATCAACAAGGCCAAGGCAGTTACCGAGGCCATCAGGACCGCTGCGGGGGGATTGGAATGAGCACGCTCCTCGTGGACAACTACGACAGCTTCTCCTACAACCTGTACCAGCTCATAGGTTCCCTGGATCCCGACATAAAAGTTGTCAGGAACGACGAGCTCACCCCCGAGCAAATCATGGAGATGCATCCCGACAGAATCGTGATATCACCCGGACCCGGGAAGCCGGAGGATGCGGGCATCTGCGTCGACCTTGTGACGAAGGTTGCTGGAAGGATCCCCATACTGGGTGTGTGTCTCGGTCATCAGGCGATCTGCGTCTCCTACGGTGCGACCGTCACCTATGCGGAGAAACTCATGCACGGGAAGAGCTCCGAGGTGTCCCTGGACAACGGAAGCCCCCTGTTCAAGGGCATGGGTCCCAGGACGGTGGTCGCCAGATACCACTCCCTGGCGGCAGATCCCAAGACGATCCCACCACAGCTCAAGGTCACATCGGTGACGGACAGCGGAGACATAATGGCGGTGGAGGACCCGGAGAGGAAAGTCTTCGGAGTCCAGTTCCATCCCGAATCGGTCCTCACCCCCGAGGGCAGGACCATGATCGCCAATTTCATGGAGGTTAGAATATGACAGTGATATCCGAGGCACTGGTGAAACTCTCACACGGGGAGGACCTGAGCTTCGAGAAGTCCTCTGGCGTGATGGACTCCATAATGAACGGTGAATGCAGTCCCGTGATGATAGCGGCATACCTCACGGCACTGGCCGTCAAGGGGGAGACCGTGGATGAGATCGCCGGATCCGCCACGGAGATGAGGAACCATGCCCTGAAGCTCCCCGGTGACCACGGAGATGCCCTGGAGATAGTCGGAACCGGCGGTGACAGGTCAGGTTCCTTCAACATCTCGACCACATCCGCCTTCGTGGTGGCATCATGCGGCGTACCCGTGGCGAAACACGGGAACAGGGCCGCCAGTAGCAAGTGCGGTGCGGCGGATGTCCTCGAGGCGTTGGGTGCCAGGCTGGACCTGGAACCCGAACAGTCCGCTAAGGTCCTCGATGGATGCGGATTCTGCTTCATGTTCGCACAGAAGTACCACACATCCATGAAGTACGTGGCACCTGTGAGGAAGGAGATGGGCATCAGGACCGTTTTCAACATCCTGGGCCCCCTCACCAACCCCGCGTTCGCCAGGAACCAGCTGTCCGGAGTGTACTCCGAGGCTATGGTCAGGCCGATGACCGAGGTACTGCAGAAGATGGGTGTGAGGAACGCACTCGTTGCCTACGGAAGGGACGGACTCGATGAGATCTCCGTCTGCGATGAGACATTCTGCTGCGAACTCAGAGACGGTGAATTCAAGGAATATGTGATCTCGCCCGAGCAGTTCGGACTCGGCAGGGGGAAGCACGAGGACCTGGTGGGAGGCGGTCCGCAGGAGAACGCGGCGATCACCCGCTCCATCCTCTCAGGAGAGGAGAAGGGTGCCAAGCGCGATGCGGTGCTGATCAACGCCGGTGCCGGACTATACACCTGCGGAAAGGCCGGAAGCATCTCCGAGGGAGTGGACATGGCCAGGGAGGCCATCGACTCCGGAAGGGCCGTCTCATGCCTGGACGAATACATCAGACTCACGAGGTCGTTCGAATGACCACCGGAACGATCCTGGATGAGATAGTCGAGGACACCTATCTAAGGGTGGCATTCGAGAGGACAGTCCGTCCGTTCCCGGAGGTCATGGAGGGATGCGCGATACGTCCCCGCAGGACCGGATACCCGTTCACAAGGGCACTGGAGGCCGAGGGCATGTCCTTCATCTGCGAGGTGAAGAAGGCATCTCCGTCCAAGGGGGTCATCGCCAGGGATTTCCCCTACCTGGACATCGCCAGGGAGTACGAGGATATCGGAGCATCCGCCATCTCGGTCCTCACAGAACCCCACTTCTTCAAGGGACACAACCTCTACCTGGAGGAGATCGCCGACACCGTGAGGACACCGGTCCTGAGGAAGGACTTCATCGTCGACGAGTACCAGATCTATCAGGCGAAGGAGCTTGGAGCATCCGCGATACTGCTCATAGCCGCGATCCTGAAGGACAAGCAGCTCCACGACTACAGGTTCCTCGCGGAATCCCTGGGTCTGTCTGTGCTGGTTGAGACGCACAACGAGGAGGAGGTCGAGAGGGCCATGTCCTCGGGAGCGGAGATAATCGGTGTCAACAACAGGGACCTGAGGACCTTCAACGTGGACCTGGAGAACAGCATCAGGCTCAGGAAGATCATACCTGATGGCACGATCACCGTCTCTGAGAGTGGCATACGCACCCCGGAGGACGTCAGGAGGCTCAGGGAGGCGGGATTCGATGCCGTCCTTGTGGGCGAGACTTTCATGCGCAGCGGTGACAAGAAAGCTACCATCGAGGCGATGAGGGTTTGACCGAGGTCAAGATATGCGGAATGAGGCGTCTGGAGGACATCCATTACGCCAACGAGCTCAGGCCCGATATGATCGGTTTCGTGTTCTGGAGACCGAGCAAGAGATACGTCTCCGCGGACGATGCCTCGGAACTCCGTTTATCGCTCGATACCGAGATAACACCCGTCGGGGTCTTCGTAGATGAGGACCCCCGGGTGGTCGCGGACATCGCCGAAAGGGGGATAGTCGACATGGTGCAGCTGCACGGTGTCGAGGACGAGGAGTACATCCACGGACTCAGGAGACTCACCGATGCCCCCATCATCAGGACGTTCTGCGTCAGATCCGAGGAGGACCTCGTCAAGGCATCGGAATCATCCGCTGACATGGTTCTTCTGGACAACGGGAAGGGGACCGGACAGACCTTCGACTGGACCCTGATGAGGGACCTCAGAAGGGACTTCATCCTGTCCGGCGGATTGTCTGCATCCAACGTCGGTGATGCGGTGAGGAGGTTCCATCCCCATGCGGTGGATGTGAGCTCCGCCGTGGAGACCGATGGGTTCAAGGACCGCTCCAAGATGGAGCAGTTCATCAATGCCGTACGTTCCGCCCGATCATGACCTGGTGAGGGGTGACCCCCACCTCATAAGATGTTCACGAGTTCCGCAGCCCTGCTGCACCCATCGGTTCCGTCCACATCCCCCTCATCGAGCACACCGGGTACGAGAACATCTCCGACATAGGTCCATCCGAGAGGTTTCACTGTTCTGATGAGGGGTTCCTTCACACCGTCGAAAACGGTCAGGTCATCCTCCTCACAGCATGAGATCAAGGCGAACCTCTTCCCAGAAACATCCCTCTTTCCGACCACGAATGCGAAGAACCTGTCTATAACGTTCTTGATCTGACCGGGGATGCTGTACCAATAGACTGGCATCGCCAGGACTATCGAATCCGAGGATTCGATCGAATCCACGATATCGTTGAAGATATCCGAACAGACACAGGCCTTCCCGTTACCGAAACAGCGACAGCATGCCCTGCATCCATCGAGCTTCATCCCGCCCACTTCGAAAACCTTCGACTCACTTCCTTTCCTCCCTACCTCATCGACCAGGGCTGAAACCATCCTGGATGTGTTCCCGTTCTTCCTCGGACTACCGTTGATCACAACAATCTTGCTCATTCGATTCACCTGTTCTGGCTGGAATGACATCGGAGAGCCGGTTTTAACCTGAACACTTACCCTCGGTATAGCGCATCCTTATACATTCGAC
>JAEDJU010000061.1 GCA_016296195.1 Candidatus Methanomethylophilaceae archaeon
GAGGGGAACACGTTGACACCCCTGACAACGAGCATGTCGTCGGTCCTTCCGGAGATCCTCATGAGCCTGGGATGTGTCCTTCCACACTCACAAGGCTCCCAATCCAGGGCGGAGATGTCACCGATCTTGTACCTGATCAGGGGGAATGCCTCCTTCTGAAGCATGGTGACGACGATCTCTCCCCTCTCTCCGTCTGCACAGGGGTCCCCGTTCTCGTCGAGGATCTCCATGTAGCAGAGGTCGGCCCAGATGTGGAGTCCGTTCTGCTTCTCGCACTCGAGGAACATGGGGCCGTAGAACTCGCTGGCCCCGTAGCAGTTGTGGACGCGGACACCGGTCCTATCCTGGAGCTTCCTCCTCATGCTCTCGGACCATGGCTCCCCTCCGGCGATAGCGAGCCTGACCTTGGTATCCCTCTGGATGTCTATGCCCTGCTGGTCGCAGACATCGGCGATGTGGAACATGTACGAGGGTGTACCCGCCCAGGTGGTCACGGGGAGGTCCTGCATGAGCTGGATCTGCCTGGCGGTGTTGCCGGTTCCGATGGGTAGGACGGTGGCTCCGATCCTCTCGGCACCGTAGTGGACACCGAGTCCTCCGGTGAAGAGGCCGTATCCGTGGAAGTTCTGGAGCATATCCTTCTTGCCCATTCCGAACGAGGTCATTCCCCTGGCGAGGGACTCGGTCCAGTTGTTGAGGTCACCCTGGGTGTATCCTACAACGGTGGGCTTTCCGGTGGTTCCAGAGGAGACGTGGACCCTGACAAGTTCGTCGTAGGGCCTCACGAACAGCTTGTCGGGATAGTTGTCGCGGAGGTCGGTCTTCCTCATGAACGGGACCTGTCTGAACTTGTCGAAGCTGTCCACATCCTCGGGCAGGAGGTTAACCGACCTCATCTTCTCGTGGATGAAGGGAGATTTGTCGTACATCTCGCGCAGCTTCGCCCTGAGGAGCCTGAGCTGGAGTTTCTCAAGTTCCTCGCGGGGCATGGTCTCGATCTCTTTGTTCCAGAAAGCCATGTTCACACCGTCTGTCAAATGCTATCCTATAGCACGGATGGGAACAGTGTAGTGACCATACTATAAAGTGATGTTGGCCATGTTGTACAGGTGCAAGTCGACCATCGAGATGGTGCGTCCATTAAACGTGTCAGCACAGATATCGCTCGGCCATCCAATTTCCGTCATCCGATCGTTTAATATTCTACCGTGGAAATTGATTCGAGAGGACCCAGAATAGTATTATCCGAACATGGAGGCATCAAATGAGACGTGTCATTACGATTGCAACAATGACGACCGTAGCGATACTTGTCGTGGCATGCTGTGTAGCCACCATTGCATATCTTGATACCGATCATGATTCATTGGAGGCTGAACATATCGTGTACAGACCGACGGAATGGTCCAGGATGAACACCGAAGTGGGCGTTGGGGACGGTTCCCTCTGGATATCCGTGTTCCTGACCGATAAGGTCTATCAGGACATCCCTCGGTGGAATCTGCGGGTGGACGTAGCGTACGGAAATATCGTTGATTACGATGTGGACAGATTGGAGATGGTTTTCAACCTTGATGGAACGAATGCCTTCATCGAATCGATGGACCCCAGTGGGAGGGTTACGACCTCGACCTCGTTTAACGATCCGACCGAGACTAGGTCATACGACGGATGGTGCGGACTGGACTCGGCTGGAGTGACATGGACGTTCTCCGGCTCCGATACACGTTCAGACCCGGGCACGATATCTGGTTCCGGTCCGACTTTCCGTGCGAACTCCGATGATGTGATGCACGTGGACCTCAAAACGACACTTGTGTCCCAGGGATTCCAAAAGGATACTATCGAGGTGCATTGGACTGCGGATGTGTTCTTCGACGCTTGGGGGTACCCCTCCGTCGTTAAATTGAAGTCATGATGTTGGATGTATAATCCATGAAACAGAGGACGATGGCAGCCATCGGGATTGTGGTAACGATTCTGCTGATGACATTGCTCGCATACACGGTATATCTGTTCATGGGCGATCCCAACAGCCCCACAGCGATGTTCGCCATGGCCAGCGTGTCCACGGGGATGATGACATTCCTGGTGATATTCGGTATCGTGTACACCAAACCCAAATCGGATTCGGACAGGTTCATGGAGTTGTATGGGGACAGGATAAACGAGGAAAAGAGAGAATGAGGGGGTGTACCCCTCGTTTCAATGTTTTTATCAGGGAAGGATGACGGATCCGGCGACCCTGAGCTTCCCGCCCTCGAGGTACATGATGATGGCCTTGTCACCGGGCTTGTGAATGATGTCGCTGTCCAACTCGAAGGTGACCTCGGCGGACCTGAAGTCGGCACCGTTGTCAACTGCCGTCACGCGGCACGGGACCATCTGCATCCAGTGACCTATATGGAGGACCATTCCCTCCTTGAGTGCGGAGGGCCAGTACTTCACGAGAGAGACCTTTCCGGATACGGAACGGGTCATCTTCACGGAGGGGTCTGTGGTGACGACGAATCCCCTGTCCAGCTCATCGGACTCGATACCCCTGAGGGCGAGACCGACGTGGTCACCCTTGACACCGTCATCGGCGTCCAGGTCGTGCTTCTGGATGGATTTGAGGATGACCTCCCTCTTGATGGGGAAGACCGTCATCTTGTCGTGCTTCTTGAAGTGACCGTCGATGACGGATCCTAGGACGACGGTTCCGACACCTTTCACGTTGAAGTGGCTGTCCACAGGGCATGAACCGCATGTTCCGTCCCCTGCCTTCCTGCCCTCGGACTTCGCCATGGCGATGAGCTCCTCACGGAGTTTGATGGGGTCGTCCTCCCTGTACTCGTAACCCTCGAGGGAAGTTCCCGCCAGGAGGGGTTTGAGCTGCTCGGGCTGGATGTAGTTCTGCAGGATGATGAAACCCTTGTCGATTCCCAAGGAATCCACCATGACGATGGTCTCTCCGAGGAAGGAGTCGATCTTGTCCACCACGAGTATGACGAACTCGGACATCCCCACAGAATAGAACAGGGACGACAGTTTGTCAGGGTATTTCGAGGGCTCGATCAGTGTGAAGGAATCTGTACCGGCCTTGTGGTCGTAGAACGTCATGTCGGTGACGGTTACCTTCTTACCGATCTTTCCAGCGTAGTCCTTGGCTCCGACCACGGCTATGTTCAGGTTTCCCATGATCAGATCTCCCCGTAGGTGATGAGCCTGATCCCCGCCTTCTCGAGGACCCCGACCGCCTTCTGGGGGTCATCTACCCTGATGAAGAAGGCCGCGGTGGTCTTGCCTGTGTAGGCGTATCCGTAGTCGATGTTGATGCCGTTTGCACCGAATGCATCCGCGGCGGCGATGACGGATCCGGGAGTGTCGTCGATGACGACACCGATGACATCGGTCTTCTTGACGATGATGCCCCTGGACTTGAGGCGGTCGTATGCATCCTCGGGGTTGTCGACGATTGCCCTGAGGATACCGAACTCGGTGGACTCGGCCAGGTTGAACGCCTTCATGTTGACGGAGCACTCCTTCATGATGGAGGCTATGTTGGCGAGACGTCCGGGCTCGTTGTTGACGAAAATGGAAAGCTGTGTGATTATCTTGCTGTCTGTCATCAGATCATCCTCTTATCGATTACTCTCTTCGCCTTACCCTCGAACCTGGGGAGTTCTCCGGGTGCCTTGAGCTCAACGGCCACAGCGATGTTGAGGTATTTCTTCAGTTCGGACTCGATGTGGGCCCTGAGCTTGATCATGTCCTCGACCTTGTCGCTGAACGCCTCGGGCCTGATCTCCACCTGCAGGAGCATGTTGTCCAAGGCACCCTCGCGGGTCACATAGATCATGTACTGGTCTCCGACCTGTGGGATCTGCAGGAGCGTGTACTCGATCTGGGACGGGAAAACATTGATTCCACGGATGATAAGCATGTCGTCGGTCCTTCCGGTGATCCTGCTGATCCTGGGGGAGGTCCTTCCGCACTCGCACTCCTCCTCCATCAGGGTGGTGACATCCTTGATCCTGTAACGGATCATGGGTATCGCCTCCTTCTTGAGCATGGTGACGACCATCTCACCCTTCTGTCCGGGTCCGAGGGACTCGCCGGTCTCGGGGTCGATGATCTCCACGTACATGATGTCCCCTGCGACGTGGATTCCCTTGCGCTCCTCGCACTCGGTGAACATGGGTCCCGCCTGTTCGGAGGTTCCGTAGATGTCGTAGGCCTTGATTCCCATGGATTCCTCGATGTGCTGCCTCATGCTCTCGCTCCAGGGCTCGGCTCCGAGGATGGCCTTCCTGAGCTTGGTGTCCCTGCGGATGTCGACACCCATCTTCTTGGCAACATCGCCGAGGTGGATGAGGTAGGAGGGTGTGCATGCGATGGCGGTGACACCGAGGTCCATCATGAGCTCGATCTGCCTCTCCGTGTTACCGGTTCCGGTGGGCAGGACGGTGGCTCCGACCTTCTCCGCTCCGTAATGGAGTCCGAGTCCGCCCGTGAAGAGTCCGTATCCGTAGGAGACCTGGAGGGTGTCGTCGCGTCCGATACCGATGGAGGTGAGCGACCTGGCCAGGGCCTCGGTCCAGTACCCGAGGTCGTTCTCGGTGTATCCCACGAGGGTGGGCTTACCGGTGGTTCCGGACGAGACGTGGTATCTGACGATCTGGTTGTTGGGAACGCTGAACATCTTCGTGGGGTAGTTGTCACGGAGGTCCTGCTTGTACATGAAGGGCAGTTTGGATATGTCCTCGAGACAGTTGATGTCATCGGGATGTACGTTCTGTGCCCTCATCCTGTCGTGGTAGAACTGGTTGAAGGAGTACAGGTTGTTGACGAGCGTCTTGAGCTCACGATACTGGAGGGCCTTCAGATCCTCCAGGGGCATGCATTCGATGTTCGGGTTCCAGTACATGGTCAATCCCCATTGTATATTATTGTCCTCACGTTAGCAACATCCTATATAAAATCAAAGATGGTGGCATCGCATGGTTTTTACACTCCCGACCATACGGACGTACCATGGAAGGTCCTGACGAAGCCTCGGGCGGATACATCCTGGTCTACATCGTGATCGCATTGGCCATGTTCCTCGATGGTCTGGATGGGACCATCGTGAACGTGGCGCTGCCGTCCATAGCGGAATCGTTCGGGATAGGTACCAGTGCATCCTCGTGGATCTCCACGGTGTACTTCCTGGTGATGGCCGGACTCATCCTCATCTTCGGTAAGGTGTGCGACAAGGGAGCTGTCAGGAAGGTGATGGTAGTGGGACTGCTCCTCTTCAGCGCATCGTCCCTCGCTTGCGGATTGTCCACATCCCTGTCGGAATTGATCGTCTTCAGAGCTGTGCAGGGTGTCGGAGCCTCCATGATAGCATCATCGTGCATGTTGGCGACAGTCGAGTTCCTGCCTCCGAGGAAGATAACGTTCGGTCTGTCCGTGTCACTGCTGGGATGGTCCCTGGGTGCCGCCGCCGGACCTGCACTCGGAGGGGTGCTGACCGAGACCCTGTCCTGGCATTGGATATTCCTGATCAACGTCCCGATAGGGGTTGTCGCCGCCATCGTCTGCATGAAAGCGTTCCCTAAGGACAGGGGCTTCGACAGGACCGGATTCGACATCCGCGGCTCCGCGATGCTCTTCATCTGCATCGTGACGGGCCTCTTCGCTTTGGAGACCATCCCCTCCCACGGATTGTCCGTGACCAATGGGGCCGCAGTGGTCGTGTGCCTGCTCTTCCTCGTCCTGTTCACCCGCCACAGCCTCGGATCGGGGAACGCGGTCCTGGACCTCCGTCTCTTCAGGATAAGACAGCTGACGTACGTGGTAGTCGTTCTGCTGCTGGTGAACGTGTGCTACATGGGTGCCCAGTATCTGTTCCCGTTCTTCCTCACAGTGGAGATGGGTTATTCGGCTGTGGAATCGAGCATGCACATGCTGATTCCCGCGGTGACCATACTGGCTCTGTGCCTCTTCACTGGGAAGATGGCCGAGACCCGCGGGAACAGGGTGTTCTGCATCGTGGGTGGAGTGGTCCTGACGATCTTCTCCATAACAGCCTGCCTCATCTGCTCCGACACACCGTATCTGGTGATGATCTCCCTGGCCCTCCTGGGTCTGACATGGGGTATCTGCGGAGGTCCCATAGGAAGCCGTGTCATAGATTTCGTCCCCAAGGGGAAGGAAGGGGAGGGATCCTCCCTGATGACCTTCGTGATCTACCTGGGTTCGGCGATGGGGACCGCCCTGTTCTCGGGACTGTTCAGCCTAGGATCGAGTTCCTCCGGGACATCCATATCCGAACTGGAACCGCCAGTCTTCATGGACGGATTCCTCTTCTCCATGGTCGCATGCGTGGTGATGTGCGTCATCCTGACGTTCCTGTCCTGGTATGTGCCGGAGAAGGGTGTATCCGGGGAATGAGACGGTGATATCCGCCTATAGAAGGGTAAAGGCTTCTATCCCATGATGCTCTTCCACTTCCCATGATCTGCGTCACGAAGGACCTGGACGATTTCCTGGTGAAGGTCAAGGGGTATGCGGAGTTCGTGGACAACGAGATCGCAGACCGCGAGAACGACTTCCGTTCCATGTGCTTCTGGAACATATACAACCGTGCTGTGATGACCAAGGAGATAGTCACCTTCTACACCAAGGCCTGGGAGAACATGGATGTGCCCATCGACCTGGGTCCTGAGATTACCGAGAGGATCGTCACGGTCACCAGGGACATGTTCGTCGACACGGTGTCATCCATAGAGAAGGCGTCCAAGGACTGTGTGAACGCATACAAACTATCGGGACTGAAGGAGAGGTCCATGGTGGGAAAGAGCTACCTGTACCTCAGAACGATAATCTCGTCCTCAGTGGACATGGGCTACACCACCGAATCACAGGGCCAGGAATGGGATGATATCCTGCTGATGAGGAACCTCGTCACACACAACAACTCCGTCGCGGACAGGTCCAAGGTCTTCGAAGTGGAGGGGTTGAAGATCTCCATGAGGCCTAACAGGATGATGAAAGGACCCTCGAACACCTTCGTGGTCCTCACGGACAGGGTGACGGAACTCTTCAAGGAATGGCTCACAACCATCGACGGGGTCTTCGGATGAGACAGGAAGAGCTCTGGGACCAACTCTACTCCAACCAACCCCGTGCATGGAGGGGAAACGCCAGGATCCCCGATCCACTCGGAGGAAGGGGTGAGGCCCTGGATGTCGGATGCGGTAACGGGAAGACATCATCCAAACTAATCGACCTGGGATATCGGACCACGGGCGTGGACTTCTCCGGGAAGGCTGTGGAGTCCTGTACGGAACTCCTGGGAGACCGTGCTTCGTTCAGGGTGGCATCCGCAACCGAACTCCCGTTTCCGGACGGTTCCTTCGATTACATCACCGCGGTCCACGTTCTGGAG
>JAEDJU010000062.1 GCA_016296195.1 Candidatus Methanomethylophilaceae archaeon
CTCGACGGTGCCTCCCTCAGCCCTTGCCCTGGCCTTCATCGACCTGAGATCGCTTTTGGCCTGTGCGAATGTGGAGTTGATGACCTTTGCCCATACGGTCCTCCCGTAACGGTTCTCGAATCCATACCGTTTCACCACGATGCCCTCGCCGCAGCCCGACCCCATCATCCATGTATTCTCGTGGTTGGCTATGGATTTCAGGACATTGCGGTCCGGTCCCTCCAACACCTTCAGTCTCGGAACGTACTCGATACCGTAGGATTCCAGGATGGGGACGTATTCCTCGTAGGGGATGTACACCCTCCCTGCGCAGTCGAGTTCCCTCTCGGTCCCCTCCCTGTCAATGTATCTGTAGGATGCGGTCGGATCCTCCGCGACCATGTCGAAGACGAACCATCTGTTCCACACCTCTGGTAGATAAGACCTGACTGTGTGGGGCACCATCCACTCCCCGTACAGCCTCATGCCGGGGAAGTCCCTGATGAACCTGTTTATCCCATCGTGTCCACGGGCGAAGACAGCGAATCCGTCGTCGGTGTCGGTGGTGACGATGTTCCTGCTCATGGTGCACAGGACCCCGTCCTCGGAGTAGATCCCGTTGTTGGCACCGTCCATCTTGGGGAACACGGAGCATTCCCCGTCCAGGAGGCCCTCAACCTCCTCCGAATCGATGCGTTCGACATGCATGTACCTGACGAATGTCATTCCTTTTTCATCCTCCTGGGCGGTTTCTAACGCCCGGAGGCGGTGTTCTATCGATATCTGATATAAAGGAAACTGCTCGGAGTGCCTGTTTTCGTCTTAACACAGGTTAGAATGCCCTTCAGATGTTACTACAGTGTCCCCGGCGGAAACGACAGAAATGTGAAATACCTTAACGTATACACTAATCTATGACCTATATAGTGAGGGTGGACCGTGGTAAAAGCACGTACCTGTACGAATGCAGGAGCCATCGTCCCGGTCCCGGTATGGATCCCGTTTCGGAGAAGGTTTACATCGGGAGGGTGGACAGGGAGACCCGTGTCTTCCACCCCAAGAGGTACCACGTCACCGAGACCCTGGATATGGAGACTCTCCACGTGGATATCAAGGAGCTTCCGAAGGTTCCCTCATGCCACATCCCGATGGTCAGGGTCAGGGCTTCTTCACGGGTTCGAGAGTGATCCCCGTCTGTCCCTGGTAGTTGCCGCTCCTCTGGGAGTAGTCCTTGATCGTGTCGGAGTTCAGCGTCTCGAACACCATCTGACAGAACCTCTCGCCGATGGGCAGTTCGACAGGGTCGTCGGTGGCGTTGTAGGCTCCGAGTGTCAGTGTACCCTCGAATCCCGCATCGATCTTCCCGAAGGCGCCTATGATCCCCTTCCTGATCCATGTGGTCCTGAGCCAAAGCTGTGCACAGACGTCGGAGGGCATCCTCACCCTCTCGATGGTGGATACGTAGAACATCGTCCTCGGGGGGATCGTGACCGTACCCTCCCTCTTGATGTCCGGGTCCCCTCTGACCGAGATCTCCGCTATGCGCAGGTCGTAACCGTTGGGGGTCAGTCCCCTCTCGTGGTAGTCCGAGATCCCCAGATAGCCTGTCATCATGCTCTCGACTATGTCCTTGTCGGAAAGTATCGCCATGGGTGCGTCATCATCGCGTAGGATAAAGTAGGTTCGGAGCGTTGTCCCGGACATGATAATACCCCGCTTCCTGAGAGACGGTGATAGAATAGGGGTCACGGCACCATCCTTCGGTGTGACGGAACCCACGGACATCGCGCGCTTCGACCATGCCAAGGAGAAACTTGGTTCACTGGGATTCGGAGTCGTGGAGACGCCGGACGTCTACACCGCCGACGAGACCGGGAGGAGTGCACCCGCAGAGCAGCGTGTCAGGGAGTTCTACTCCCTCCTGGAGGATCCGGAGGTCGGTGCTGTGGTATCGGCCAAGGGAGGGGACTACCAGTTCGAGATGCTCCTGCACATGGACTGGGACCTCCTGGAGAGGCATCCCAAGTGGATCCAGGGATACTCCGACAACACCACGCTCCTCTTCAAGATCACCGCGGAGCACGACATCGCCACCATATACGGCGGGAACTTCGGTGACTTCGGTATGGAGCCATGGCACAGGAGCGTCTCCGAGTCCCTCGAGTTCCTCAGAGGTGTCAGGAAGGGGCAGGATTCATTCCCCAGACATGAGGTTGGATTCTCGGACAGGGTGACGGGACTGGAGCCGCTGAACCCCACGGCACCGACCGTGTGGAGGTCCACATCGGGGGATACCACCTTCTCCGGTCGTCTGATCGGAGGATGCATGGATGTCCTGGAATGGTTCCATAGGAAGGCCACGGCCTCTCCCAAAGCCTTCAACGACCGCTATTCCAAGGATGGAACCGTCTGGTACATGGAGACCTACGAGATGGACGAGGCACGCATACGCAAGATGCTCTCCGGGATGTCCAAGGACGGTTGGTTCGAGGGTGTGAACGGTTTCGTGTTCGGAAGGCCCCTGTTCTACGAGGGATCGGATTATATGGAAACGGTGACGGATATCCTGTCCGAGTACGGCGTCCCCATGGTGTTCGATGCCGATGTCGGTCACAAGGCACCCAGGATGACCTTCATCAACGGTGCCGAATCCAGGTTCGACATCAGGGACGGCGCATGCCATCTGGAGTACACTCTGTGAGGCTCCGTCGTTGGTGTTGTGTCTTCTGATACCGATTTATAGTAGGAGTGTCAGGTGAGGTCATGGATTGGATACTGCTCGGCATCCCGATTGGAATCGTGATGCTGTATTTCGGCTCCGACTGGATGGTCAGAGGGGCCAAGGGGATCGCGCTGCGTCTCGGCGTGGCCCCGTTCGTCATAGGATTGACGGTACTGGCCTTCGGATCGTCCGCACCGGAGTGCATCACATCCATCGTCAGCGGCGACACCCCGCAGATCATCATAGGTAACGTGGTCGGTAGCAACATCGCCAACATCGGTCTGGCGATAGGTCTCGCTGCCATAGTGGGTCCGTTGGCCGCCAAGTACACCAGCATGAGGTTCGAACTGGCCATCATGATGCTCTCTGCCATCGTGGTCACCGTTATGGCCATGACAGGTTTCATCGGGTTCCTGGAGGGTCTGATACTGTTCTGTGCCCTCCTGGTGTTCGTGTTCGCCGTCTACAGGCTCAAGAAGGATGACAAGGAGGGTCAGGAGGCATACACCGCCGATGCAGGCGAGGATGAAGGTCCGTCGTTCCTGAAGAGCATGCCCATGCTGGTCGTCCTCGTCGTGGTCGGTCTGGTCCTCCTGTACTTCGGAGCACAGTTCTTCATCGGAGGGGCCAAGGAGCTCGCCAGGATGGTCGGTGTCTCGGACATGCTGATCGGACTCATCGTCGTGGCCATCGGTACATCCCTGCCGGAGCTGTGCATCTCGGTGATGGCCGCCCACAAGGGTGAGGCGGACCTCGCGGTCAGTAACATCGTGGGAAGCAACATCTTCAACGCGTTCTTCGTACTGGGGGTCGGAGCCATGCTCACGGACATCCCGATAGTCGACAGCATGCTGATGTTCCATCTCCCCGTGATGCTGATCTTCTCCGCCGTCATGTTCATGATGATCCGCTTCAGGAACAGGATCGACAGGCCCATGGGTGTGATCCTCCTGCTGATGTACGTCGCGTACATGGCGATAATGGTCGCCGTACCGTCGTTGACGATCTGAAACGGGAGGGTCGACCTCCCATCTTCGAAAACATCTTCCCTCTTTTCCAGACAATATGATCTCGGTCGGAGACGGGTGATATCACCGTCTCCAAGAACAATCACGATCCCCATCGTTCTCTGAAGATGAGATCCATGATGACACCGATGTGAGACGGTGATAGCGGAATCGAAGAGATCACGAAAACACAAGATAGAGAAGTAATGGTGCAAGGGATGGGATTTGAACCCACGGACCACTAAGGACTAGCCCCTCAAGCTAGCGTCGTTGGCCATGCTTGACTACCCTTGCACGGGTAAACTGAGGATAGATGACAAGTATTAAAATGTTTCTATAACATATTTGTATACATCCTCTCTCCCAGACGGGAATGGGGATGTGGGAGGGTCTCCCCTCCGTCTGGATCACTTCCTGGTCCAGTATTCCCTTCCGGCCCTTCCCAATGCGAGGACGTTCTCGTCCGGACTGGAGATCGGTGTCTCGCACCCGGGTGCCAGGATGAATCCGCCGTCCTGTCCCGCCTGGTCCAGGATCCTGTAGCACTCCTCCCTGATGGACTCGGGTGTTCCGGACATCATCTCGTGAACGGGATCGATGTTACCCATGAGTGCGAGGTCCCTTCCGGCCTTCTTCTTGGCCGCCGCGGGGTCCACGGCGTGGTCGAAGCTCAGACAGTCCGCGCCGGTGGCGGGGAGCTGTGTCATCGTGTTCAGTGTGTTTCCGCAGATGTGGATGAATGCGGGTATGTCGCTGTTCTCGGCCTTCATGTCGCCGATGACCTGCTTGATCGCTCCCGCAGAGTACTCCGCGAACATGTCGGGGGAGATGAGGTCCTCGGACGAGGTGGGATCGGCCATCCACATGACGGTTGCTCCGGCATCGACCATGCGCCTCTGGATGGATGAGACGAGGGGTGTGACCTTGGCGATCATGGACTTCACCAGGTCGGGCTCCATGAACGTGTTCATAATCATGTTCTCCACACCCATGACGTATCCTGCGGTCGTGATGGGTCCCCAGGACAGTCCGCAGATGTGCAGGTCCTCGGGAAGGATCCTCGCGGTCTCCTCCAGGCTGTCCACGAAGACCTTGGTGAAGTTGGGGCATTCCGATGCCTCGTAGGGGTCGAAGATGGCCAGCGCATCGATGTCCTCTTGGGTGTCGCAGATGCTCTTGTTGATGTGACCGTAATCGTCCTCGGGGAACGTGACATCCATCCCGAGGTCCACGAACGGGACCTGTGAGTCCAGGATGGGTTTCACGAAGTCGGACTCGGTCTTGATCGCGTAATCCACCGAGACCTTGGCCGACAGCTGGGGGTTCCATCTCGAGCTCTCGACGGTGACCCCGGCGCTGCGGGCGGCTGTCACAAGTGCGAAGTTGTTGACGGGGGTCCTCTCCGTCCTCTCATGGTTGAGGGCTGCTTCCACGCACGCCCTGTGTCCTGCATCCTTCATGGTATCCACCTTGCGAATACCATAGGTACCTTCACGATGTTATAAAACTCTGGTCTAGACGGCCGATGACGCGTCTGGTGAATTCGTCGGTGGTCAGGGTCCCACCCATGTCGGGGGTCCTGTCGCCGGCCACGTAGGTCTCCTTGAGGGCGTTGATTATGGATGTGGCGGCACCCCTCCTGTTGAGGTTGGACAAAGCCATGGCTCCGGCGAATATCGCCGATGTGGGGTTCACGTACTCCTTCTGGACGTCCTCGAACAGATGGATGCTTCCGGGTATCAGGAGGAAGTTGGAGTCCCCGGCGAATCCTACGGGGTACAGATGGTTCCCTCCGGCGAGTCCCGCGAGGATACCTGCGGCCACATGGCTGTAGAGGTCCGCACAGATGATGTACTCGTCCTCCAGGGGATCCCTGACGATCCTTGATGCCCATGTGGGGACGTTTGTGCATTGGGTCTCCAGGCCGTTGGCCTCGAATAGGGATGTGAACGACTCCTCGAACAGGGCACTGGATTCGGGGAAGATGTCCTCACGGGTTATGCATTTGACCTTCGTACCTCCGCACATCTCCATGTCGGTGAGTGCACGGGCCATCATCCTGCTGTAGGAGGAGGACCTGATGTACTTGGTCAGGGTGATGCCGTCGATGTCCCTGGTCTCGACGATATCCTGTCCGGGCTGGTTGTTGCTGGCCCAGAGGGTGATGTCCATGCCCTCCCTCCCGATGTCGGGGGAGAAGGTGGTGAACCTGCGCACCATGGCGTACAGGTCCAGTTGGGCCTTCAGTGTCTCCAGGGGATTCCTGTAGGCCCCGTTGTTCTCCTTGACGGTCCTCACGGGACCGCACAGGGTGGTTCCACACTCCCCCGCGAGATCCAATGTCTCGAAGGGGAGGTGCTGGCCCGATGCCTCGTAGGCGGAGAATCCGATCTCGCCGTGCACCAACTCGATGTCGTCGGCCACCGCTCCGATGACCTCCACGGCAGAGCCTATGATCGACGGACCGATCCCGTCACCGGGCAGGACCAGAATCTTGTTCATCCTCAGAGCACCCTGTTGGCGACGCCTGCGTAGATGATGGGCAGGGTGATGGTGGCATCTCCCTCGAC
The DNA here is from genome assembly GCA_016296195.1 of Candidatus Methanomethylophilaceae archaeon. Classification (GTDB taxonomy): domain Archaea; phylum Thermoplasmatota; class Thermoplasmata; order Methanomassiliicoccales; family Methanomethylophilaceae; genus Methanoprimaticola. The sequence continues at coordinate 6,279 of JAEDJU010000062.1, forward strand.
GGTCATCTTCTTGGCATCGGATTTGACCTTACCCCAGGAGACAGCCTCCCTGATGCGTGCTCCGGACAGGGATCCGTCGTACTCCTCGGCGGTGGTCAGGTAGATGCAGTAGTCGAGTCCTCCGCGGAACTGGTTCCACCAGATGACGTGGTGCTTGGAGATTCCTCCTCCGATGATGATGGCACCGGTGTACTCGGCATCGTTGGTCATCTCGGAGAGCATCTGCTCGTCCGCGAAGAGGTCGATCCTGAGCTTCCTGTGCATCTGGTAGTACATCCAGAGCTGGCATCCGAAGGATCCGTCGGTGATTCCGGGGACGACGATGGGGACACCGTTCTTGTGGCACTGGTACAGGAGGGAGTCCTCGTTGTCGAGCCTGGCACCGACCTGGTCGATGATCTCGTGGGTGCTCATGGACTGTGTCTCGGCGAAGATCTCGTCGAACATGGGCAGGAGGTTGTCCTCGAGGACCTCTCCGTAACAGGAGTCGGGGACCAGGACGTTTCCGAGCCTGCTGATCTCGTACTCGTCCCTGAGCATGGCGTCGTCCATCATGAAGTCGCCCTTGTAGTAGTCTGCGAATGTCCTGGACAGGTCGTGGTCGAGGGTTCCGCAGGTGGTGATGATGACATCGACCATGTGGTTCCTGACCATGTCCACGATGACTCCGCGGGTTCCGGTGGCCATGATGCATGCGGGGAAGGACAGGATCTTGAGGCAACCCTCCTTCTTGACCATGGCTGTGGCGATGTCTGCTGCATCGGCCAGTTTCTGGGCGGTGAATCCTCCCGCACGTCCCATGGCCTCGAGCATCTCGTCGACGGTCATTCCCTTCTTGACCTTGATGTCTTCAACTGCGATCAGTTCGAGTTTCTCTTTGCCGGACATGATGTTCAACTCTTGTTGAAGCCGGCTAGAAAGGAGGTTGTTTAAATGGCTTACTCAAGGTCATGATGTGACTCTTCAACATGGTCCCGGATCATCAGTGTT
>JAEDJU010000063.1 GCA_016296195.1 Candidatus Methanomethylophilaceae archaeon
CGGGCAAATAAGATCACCTTGCAGAATCCTGACAATATCACATCGATCAATTCCGTCTTGTCGACATAGTACATGTCGGACTCACGTATCTCGATGAAATCATGGACGCCTACGGGAATCTCCCTCATACTACTTGTGAAGAATATCAAAGATAAAAAAGTTGGTAACGACCCGACAACACATATCATCCCCCTCCGCATCCGGATGGACATGATGGAGACTGTCGTTAAACGCTTCGATGAACTGACACCCTATGAGCTGAGGGACATCTATGCCCTGAGGATAGCCGTGTTCATAGTGGAACAGGACTGCCCCTTCCAGGACATCGACGACATGGACGACAAGGCGATCCATGTGTACATGAGGGACGAGAACGGACTTGCCGCGTACCTCAGGGTACTCCCCCCGGGATCGAGGTATGAGGATGCATCCATCGGAAGGGTGATCTCCATGAGGCGCAGACAGGGGTTGGGTACGAGGATCATGTCCCTCGGGATAGAGATCGCCAGGAACGAGTTCCACGCAGGGAGGATCCTTGTCGAGGCTCAGACCTATGCCAGGAGATTCTACGAGACCTCTGGTTTCAGGCAGTGTTCGGAGGAATTCCTGGAGGACGGGATCCCCCACATCATGATGGCGTTGGAACCTCCGGAGTGAACACACGTCCGGTTGCATCGTCATAACACCCGGGTCGGATGCGAGGGTTCAAGTGGACCTCCAACATTATGCCGACCAGAGGAATCGAAATGGGAAAACCCTTGCTCACAGAGGAGACCATCCAGGAGGAGACCAAACTCCAGGACACTCTCAGGAACATCAAGCATGTCATCATCGTCATGAGCGGAAAGGGAGGGGTCGGTAAGAGCACCGTGTCCTCCAACCTGGCCGCGGCACTCTCCATGAAGGGATACCAGACCGGTATCATGGACATCGATATCACCGGACCCAACATCCCCAAGATGTTCGGAGTGGAGGATGAGCAGCTCACCGTCAACGACCAGAGGCAGCTCGTGCCCGTCACAGTTCCCCCGTCCCTCAAGATCATGTCCATGGCGTTCCTCCTTCCCGAGAAGGATGCACCCGTCATGTGGCGCGGACCCGTCAAGATGGGTGCCATCAAGCAGTTCATCGAGGATGTCTGCTGGGGAGACCTGGATTATCTCGTTGTGGACATGCCCCCGGGAACCGGAGACGAGGCTCTGTCCATCGTCCAGCTGATCCCCAAGGCGGATGGAATGGTCATCGTCACCACACCCCAGGACGTGGCACTCCTGGACAGCAGGAAGTCCCTGGTGTTCGGAGCCGAGACACACATCCCCATCATCGGTATCGTGGAGAACATGAGCGGATTCGTCTGCCCCCACTGCGGAGAGGTCACCAACATCTTCAAGTCCGGAGGAGGGGAGGCAACGGCCAAGGACATGAACGTCCAGTTCCTCGGTCGTGTGCCCATCGAGCCCGGTATCGTGGAGTCCGGTGACAGCGGTCTGCCCGTTGTGCTGAAGTACCCCGAGTCCGCCTCCGCAAAGGCGTTCGAGGGCATCATCGACAGGATCGTCAAGACGGTCGATCACTGATGAAGATAATCGTGGTGTCAGAAGGGGAGTCTTTGGACTCCTATGTGGCCGATGACTTCGGCCACGCACCCTGCTTCCTGCTGGTGGACTCGGACACGTTGGATTATCACGTGATAGTGAACGAGTTCGCAGATGCTCCGGAAGGTGCCGGTATCGCCGTAGCCAACGCCATCGTCTCTCTGAAGGTGGATGCTGTCATAACAGGTGGTATCGGAACCCATGGCATGAAGATCCTGGAGGATGCCGGCATCTACGTCTCCTACGATGAGGAGGGGACTGCGGAGCAGTGCATCACGGACTTCATGAGAAGGATGGAGCACAAGAGGAAGTTCGAGAACCAACCGTCCCAGTGACGGTGACTTACGGCGGGGGACCGCCGGATCCTTTTTCCACATGGCCGGAAGGCAATGTACAATAACCCATCCGACGATGACATCACCATAGCGTCAGTGAACGCAGGAGATGCAGATGAGGTTGTTCAGAACAATGACGACGGCCGTTGCGATCGTCTCCGTGCTGGCCGTGCTGATCGTCATCCCTTCAACGGATGATGCCGACGGTTACGCGGAGTACGAGGTCGACGGTTTCGTGTACGTCTATAACGATGGCGACGAGGTCTTCCTCGAGAGGATCGTGTCCGAACATGGGGAGAAGGTCGTGATGGCATCATCCATCACGGTCGACGGAAAGGAACTGAAGGTCACGGGATTCTATCCTGACTCCACCTGGAAAGATGTGAGGACGGTCGTCATATCGGAATATGTGGATTCGGTCGACATCGACCAGGTGTACGTGGACTTGTGCGGGATCGGAAGGTTCGAGGTGGTTCCGGAGAACGCCTCCTTCATGGCGACATCCGACGGACTGCTGCTGAGCAAGGACGGCAGCACGCTGGTCCGCGTCGGTCCGGGATTCGAAGGGGACGTGAGGATCCCCGACGGTACCGTGAGGATCGGGGATTGGGCGTTCTGCGGCTGTTCGAAGGTCACCGAAATCGACCTGAACAGGGTGGAGTACATCGGCCAGAGGGTGTTCGACTACACCGACCTCGGCGGAAAGGATGTCGTCCTCCCGTCATCGCTCACAAAACTCGACGGATACCTGGAGATCGGCAACGTCCACAGATACATCGTCGAGGAGGGGAACGAGGTCCTGTCCTGCGACGACCAGGGTCTCGTCTACGAGAGGAACGGGAATGAAAGGGTCGTGGTGGGAATCGGATCCCTCGAGGGAACGATAACGATCGCCGCGGATGTCATCAGCCTTGGGATGGTCGGAACGAATGATGTGCGTGACGTGGACCTGTTCGTGGTGGAGGATGGGAACACGAAGTACCGTCCCGGAGAGGGGCCGTACGTCCAATACTACAGCAAGTACCAAGGAGAATGCATCCTCCTGGTGGCGGGAGCATACGATGGTATCATCACCATACCTGCGGAGATCCAGTACATCCACAACATGGGCAGCGTCCATGTGAGGCAGGGATTCGCCGTCGAGGAGGGGAACGAGAACTACGCCGCGGATGAGAACGGCATCCTGTACTCCTACGACATGAAGGTCATCCACAACATCCCGCAGACGGTGACAGGCGACCTTTCGGTGAAGGAAGGGGTGACGTCCGCCACGGACGGCGTCTTCGGAAACCTGGACAACGTCACATCGATCACATTCCCCGAGGGATTCTCCCCGTTCATCTTCCGGATATGGGGATGCGACAACCTGGAAAGCCTCACGCTTCCCGAGAGCATGTCGAAGACAGCCCTGCTGAACATATCCAAGATGGAGAGCCTGGAGAGGATCACCTTCACGGGACATACGTTCGATATCGGAAAGAGCTACACGTTCATCGGTGCAGATGGGGAGACGGAGGTCACATCCGATTATGATACAGGGATCACGTTTATCCGCGGTGATGACGGGAGATTCTACGACGAGGCGTATGTCCCTCCGTCGGATGATTCCGGATTCCCGGTCTACGATGCCCTGTTGGTGATCGTCATCGTCGTTGTGATAATCGCATTGATCGTGGCGAGGGCACACAGGAACCATTAACCCTATTACCGGCGGGAGACCGCCGGTTTTTCCCATATCACCGTCTCCGATCCAATGATACACACTTTTATAGTTACCAGTAACTAGAAAAGGTAACTAGAAAGTAACTAGAAATCTGATTCAGACGGCCCTCTTGTCTCCCCAGATGATCTTGTGCAGCTGCGGAAGCACCCTGGCATCGACTCCCGACCCAAGGACCCTCTCCACGAGCCATTCCAGCTTCACGGTCCCGCCCACGGGTCCGAAGATGACGTTGGTGTCCACAGGATACATTTTCAGGACCTCCAAAGCGAAATCGAAGTCCTCATCATCGCGGACGATGAACTTCAGCTGGTCCTTCCTCGATAAAAGTGAGAGATTGGAGTAGAGCATCCTGTCGGTCATTCCGGATGAGGGACACTTGATGTCCATGCTTATCAGCATGAGCGGATCCCTCGGAACATCGGACAGATCGACGGAGCCATTGGTCTCGAGAACAACCTGCTTCCCTGCGGAGACCAATCTCCTCAGGAGTTCGGGCATCTCCGGCTGGAGCATGGGCTCCCCTCCGGTGACACACACGTGTTTCACATCCCCGATACGCTCCATTATCGCGTCCAGGGACATCTCCTCCCCTCCGTCCATGGAATACTGCGTGTCGCACCACTCGCAGCGGAGGTTGCATCCCACGGTTCTGACGAATGTTGTGGGAACGCCCATCATCAGGCCCTCGCCCTGGATGGAATGGAAGATCTCACAGATTCTCATCGTGCTCGTACTCGATCTCGTCGCGGTAGCCCGCTTCCTTGAATCCCTTGAGCCTGAGCCTGCAGGAGTCGCAGTGACCGCATGCCTTCTCGCCGCCGTTGTAACAGGACCAGCTCAGCTCCAGGGGAGCTCCGAGCTTCTTTCCGAGGGTGACGATGTCAGCCTTGGTGGCATGGAGGATGGGGGTCATGATCTTGATCGGATGGCCCTCCACACCGGCCTTGGTACCCTTGTTGATCATGTTCTCGTAGGCCTCGAAGAACTCGGGACGGCAGTCGGGGTATCCGGAGTAGTCCACGGCGTTGGCACCGATGTAGATCCTGTCGGCATCGATCGATTCGCACAGTCCTGCGGCGATGCTCAGGAAAATGATGTTCCTTGCGGGAACGTAGGTGATGGGAATCTTCTGGTCCAACTCCCCCTCCCTGTCCATGGGGACGTCGATGTCATCACGTGTGAGAGCGGAACGGAACGAGCTGAGGTTCAGGTCGATGATCACATGGTCCACGTTGTAGTGTTTGCAGACGTTCTCGGCCGAGATCAACTCCCTGGTGTGCCTCTGACCGTACCTGAAGCTGATGGCGGTGACCTCGCAGCCGTCGTCTATCGCCTTTGCGAGAGTGGTGGTGGAGTCCAATCCCCCGGAGAGGAGGACTATGGCCTTGGGCATCACAGCACCTCTGTGTACCATGCCGTCTGACCCCTCTCCTCGTCAAGTCCGATGGACACGGACCTCACGTTGGAGGGAAATTCTATCTCCGAAACCATGCGCCTGGTCATCATCTTGGACATCTCCTCCGCGGTGGTGGTGGGAACATCCAACAAGGTCACATCCTCCCTGGGGAAGACGTATCTCTTGCCACATGAAACAGCCTCGACGGAATCGTCGGAGACGGTGAGCCTCACATCCTGTGATGCTGTGGGGAGCAGGGTCTTGTGGTCGAGCTCGTCTATCATCTGCTTGAGCTTCTTCTTGAGGACCACGAAGTCCATGATCATCCCCTCCTCACCGATCTCGCCCTCCAATCTGAGGCGCACGATGTAGGAGTGTCCGTGGAGCCTGGAGCACTTCTCGTGCCTGGGTATGAAATGGCATGCGGAGAACCTGATCCCCGAATAGCCGCCGTCTATTTCCAAAAACATGGTCATTCCTCCGTCAATCTCATTGCCAGGGCTATGGAGTCCCTGTAATCGGTTTTCACGCGGGAGGTGTCGATGAACACCTTGTCGGAGTTCACCACGGGTGCTCCCAGCGCCTTCGCCCCTCCGATGAAGTGGAGGGTCCTGAATATGATATTTCCTGTGATGCCCTCGGGTGCGATGATGATATCCGCATCCCTGACCGCATCCTCTATGAGGATCTGGGAGTGGTATGCCTCGTATCCGTCTGATTCCAGACGTTTGGCGATGGCCCTGGCACTCTCTATGGAACGGTCCACGGCCTTGCACCTTCCCATGTCCTCGCATCTTCCGCCGGACATGATGGCGATCCTGGAGCCCATACCTACTTTCTTTGCAAGCACAGCGGATCTCGCGGCCAGCTCGTACCTCTGGTCGTCGGTCCATCCCTCGTCGATGCCCACGGGGGCCAGTATGATCAGTTTGCCCCCGATGGGCTCCAGGAAGGCGACCCTCTCCAACGCGGGGAGGTTCAGTTTGGATTTGAGTATGGGTAACAGCATGGAGGACGACATGTCCCCGCGGACGGCGGCATCGATCCTTCCGGATGCAAGGTCGTCCGTGAGCTCGTACGGGTCATCGTAGATGGTCACGTCGTGGCCGTCCATGGCGAGGACACTCCTCTCGACATTGCCGTTGTCGGTTCCGCGCCCTATTCCCACGCGGACATCCGGCATCTCGCCGCAGAGTAGCGTCTTCGAAGTGAACATGGACACGGCCCATATCTTGTGCGTATTTGAATGGTTCCTTTATACCAAGGCATGTGCCACACGGACAGTGTCCTCTGGGTTCAGCCTGGGCTTGCGGGGGGCCTCGCGGACCACCTTACCGAAGGGCATCTGGGCGATGAGACGGTATCCCTCCGGTATTCCGAAGGTCTCCCTGACCCTGTCATCTATCAATGGGTTGTAGTGCTGGATGTTGGCACCGATACCGAGTGTGCGGAGACCGGACCAGACGGCGAACTGGAGCATACCGTTGGCCTGCTCCGCCCAAACGGGGAAGTTGTCCCTGTACGAGGGGTTGTCCTCCTGCAGCTTCTTGGTGACGGAGTCGTCCTCGTAGTAGAGGATGGTTCCTGCGGCGTTGGCGAAACCGTCGATCTTGCCCTTGCTCTTCTGATATCTCTCGGGACCGATCTTGGCGATGAGGGAATCCTCGACTATCTTCCACAATGCCTTGTGGTCATCTCCGAAGAGGACGAACGCCCTGGGGGACTGACCGTTGTAGGAAGTGGGTGTGACGGAGATGATGTCACGGATGAGTTTGACGACATCATCCTGGGATACGGGGAGTTCCGGTGAGAGGGAGTACTCCGAGCGACGCTGGTTGAGTGCTTCGATGTAATCCATAAACGGCGTTTAGTGTGGAAGGATAAAGAGTTTTGGAAATACGTTTAGGATTCTTCCGAAGGGGGGTCATCCGAGGAAGATGAGGCTTGAACCGCTTGAACCGGACCAATGGTCAGGGTTCCGTGGTATGTCTCATCGATGAAGACGGCCTCGTAATTCCTGACACCCTCGACAGATTCCACAGATTGACCGGTCACGTACAATTTGGAACCATATGACCATCCGATGAACACCTTCCCTTCGGGTGCTTTCGGAATCTCATAAGTGATACGATTCTCTTCGACGGTATCGATGTGGACCCCTCCATCCCAATAAACAGTCACGGGGGCAGTTTTCCACACTGCAGACAG
>JAEDJU010000064.1 GCA_016296195.1 Candidatus Methanomethylophilaceae archaeon
CGGTCTGTCCGGGGAACTTGGCACTCTTACCCCAGACCATCGCATACCTGAAGTTGTTCTTGAAGTCCCTGTGGATCAGCTCGCACACGTCACCGATGGTGTTCCCGCGCTTGACAATCAGCGGGATGTCGAGATCGGCCTCCTGTCCCTGGGGCTTGAGGAAGATCCTGATCATGTCGATGGTGTCGTAGAGGGCCTGCTTGAGCTCGGGCATCCCCTGTCCGGTGGCCGCGGATATGGGAACGGTGCGGTACTTCTTGTGCATCTCCTGCACCGCCTCGAGCTGTCCGGGCTTGGCGAGGTCGACCTTGTTGATGGCCATGACCGCTTTGATGTAAACCCTGTTGCCTGCGAGGACGTCCAGCATCTGCTCGACATCGATGTCCTCACGGACGACGACGGTCGCATTGACGTGTCCGTACGCGGCGGTCATGTCCTTGATGGTCTCCACGGTGATCTTGGTGAGCTTCAGGGTGGGCTTGACCTGGATACCGCCGTGGTCGGAGTGGGTGATGACCACATCGGGCTTCTTCTGGTTCAGACGGATTGCCGCGTTGTACAGCTCCCTGAACAGGACGTCCATGTTGGGGTTGAAGATGTCCACCACGAGCAGGATGACATCGGCGGACCTTGCGGCGGCGATGACCTCCCTTCCCCTTCCCTTACCGCGGGACGCATCCTTGATGAGTCCGGGCATATCGAGGATCTGGATCTTGGCGTGGTTGTACTCCATGACTCCGGGCACGACATCGAGGGTGGTGAAGTGATATGCTCCCACCTCGGACTTGGCTCCGGTGAGCTGGTTGAGAAGGGTGGACTTTCCCACAGAGGGGAATCCCACGAGTGCGACGGTGGCGTTACCGGCCTTCTTGACGTAGAATCCCTTGGTCGGTCCCTTGGATGCGCGCCTCTTCTCCTCTTCCTCCGACAGACGGGCGATCTTTGCCTTCAGCTTACCGATGTGACCTTCGGTGGCCTTGTTGTATTTGGTCTTGGAGATCTGCTCCTCCAACTCCTTGATCTGCTCCTCTATCGTTGCCATGAAGTGCTCTTCCGACGTTTGGGATGCCCACCCCATATTAGAGTATTGTTATACAACGGAAGGTTTAAAACTAAAATGTATTTAATACTGGAATACATTATTATGGCTACATAGGTGAAGATCACATTGATCCGTTCAATCTCGAAGTGCTGACAGGTAGACAATTGGTGGGGATCGGAGACAGTCTGCAGGGGGTCGGAATCAGAAGGTGCGTAGACGACATCCTCCGATACATCAGGAGAGATGACGTCTGCATCAAGGTGCTACTGATATAGGGGCTGGAGGGAACCTCGGACCAGATCATCGAGCAGACGGTCATGATGCTCACGGAGGAATCATACCTCTAGAACTTCGGCAAAAACGAGTGTGAGGACCACCGGATCAACATAGGGGTCGAACCGGAATCCCTGATATCATGACCGGACGGCCCTCATGTCGAGGCCCTTATCTACCATCCCGTCAATCCACGGCACATGGCATGGTTCTTCAAGAAAGAGGAGAAACCGGTCGAGAACAAGAGGCCGGAGCAGTCCGAGAGACAGTACAACCTGTACTGGATGATCCGCATGAGTCCCTTCGCCGAGTATTCCGACGAGGAGGTCCAGGCGGCCATCGAGAAGAAGATCAAGGAGGTCAACAGGACCCTCAAGACCCAGCCCGTGGAGATGGTCAGGGTCAAGAGCGAGAAGAAGGTGGCAAAGCTCGAGGAGGTCTCCGGGAAGAAGGACGTCATCGCCGCCGAGAGGGACGAGGCCATCCTGCACTTCAACAAGAACATGATGGACGACAACAACGGGGAGGTCCCCACCGACATCGCGAAGATCAACGCGGCCATCTCCAGGGAGGGATGGGCCGACGGAACCGGCCTCGTGAACGTGGACGGGATGCCCCACTGCCCCAAATGCGGATACATCAACAGGAAGACCAAGCTCTGCGTCAACTGCGGAGCGAAGCTCAAGTTCTGAAACCTCTCAAAGGGGGCGTGGTCCCCTCACTTTTTACCACATTAATCCATGATATATTTCAAATACATATCTCATACATAATTATGAAATAATCGCGCCGACTTTTCACACCGCATGGGCGAGACGATCCAGAAGAAGGATTCCGTTTGGAGGATGTTCTTCGACGAGTGGGATTGGAAGTGTAGCGTGTATATGATGTTCACACTATCGATATCACGCAAAACCCACGGGATGAGGAGACCGACCTCCGTGAAGGTTTTCCGCAAGGATACGAACATGTACGCATCGGTGAATGCGGAGACGCCGGTGGATGTAGCGGGGACCGTGATGATGGGTTACAATGAACCTTTCGAGGGTTTCGTGGAGATCTCCTGACGATCACATCCCATTCCAACGCGGAGGACGTTTCAAAACGCCCATCACTTTATATGATACTCATGATAGCGGAACCCGATGAAAGACGGAAAGAAGGGAGGGAAGTCGTTCCTCGATGACTTCACTTCCCTGTCAACCAAACAGATAATCGCGATCATCGCATCATTGGCGATCGCCCTGGTGCTCCAGGCCTTCGGATTCTCGTCGCAGTGCCTGGGATTCCTGATCATCGCCGTGATCATCTACATGGTCCCCCACATCCTCGGAGTCTCGTCCGTGAAGGTCAAGACGGTCATCGGAGTGGTGTTCATCGTCCTGTCGCTACTGGTGACGGTGATGTACTCCGGACCCGAGAAGATCGAGGCCAACGAGGGCAGGACACCTGCGGACAATGATTACGTCGGAAACGTCGCCTTCATCGAGGAGAACGGCAACACCACGATCACCATGGACATCCTCGTCGAGGAGTTCGACAAGGACAGTGTCCTGCTCACCTACGGAAAGGTCAACCTTGTGAGCTTCACCAACTACAGCCTGGACACCGATCCGACCGAACTGCAGATAACACCGGTGAAGGCGGAGGGGAGCACAACGTACGGCCTGACGGCCACGGTCCCGATAACCGAAAACCAGCTGACCGGCTACATGGTCACATTCGATGTGACCGAGGGTGAGGATACCAAGACCGTCGGTGTCTCGTTCATGATCGACCACGGTGCGTCCTCATCGGACATCTACACCGCATCCCTGAACGGTATGTGGATGTACACAGCCATGGTCGCCATCATGTTCTTCATGATCCTGATCTTCTCAACGATTATGAGGAGGAGCGCCGAGAAGACCCGTCAGAAGATGGAGGCCGACGGCCGTCTGTACCCCCAGGGATACGGAAGGTGCAAGGAGTGCGGCGCCATGGTCCTGCCCGGTGAGGTCACCTGCAGGAAGTGCGGTGCTTACATCGACGTTCCCGATGAGCTCAGGGCCCACAAGAAGGACTACTTCGTCTGCGAGGAATGCGGTGCGGAGGTCCCCAAGGATGCGGACGTGTGCCCCAAGTGCGGAGCGAAGTTCGATTCCGTGGAGAACGAGGTCCAGCACGTGGACGGTACCGTGGATGTGAGCGAGGAGACCTTCGAGTGCTCCGAGTGCGGTGCCATCGTCCCCGCCAACGCCACCAGATGCCCCAAGTGCGGTGCCACGTTCGACGAGAACGACGAGTGATAAACATCAACGGGGCCGGAGGACCCCTAATCAAACCGTTTCAATGGGTGGAGGGACGGGGACCCACGTCCTCCGGACCTGACGGGTTCCGCCCTCCGCCATATCCATCTTCTAGGAGTAATTTAAGTTATCCTAAATTGGATGATAGCGGTCAGAAGGGACCGTATGGACAGATGTTGGGATGTTTCGATGTATCATCCAACACACCCGTCCAACATGTCCACGGAATGCTGGATTGGACCCGTGATGGGTCGGAGACGGGTGATCGGGGCAAATACATCCAATGGAAGGATGCGTCCGGAACGGCCCGTTCCGAAGGGTTTTGTTGATGTTTTGTCGAAATGACCGTTAAGATTCGGGATACGCGGGAAGGACATCGCGGTATGATCCTGGAACCGTGTCCCTCCCGTGACGACACCGGATCCCCGTAGCATCCGTCCATCACGGTTAAGAAACACCACCCCATTGCGGGGAATCGGATGCCCTCTGAAGAAGTACCGAAGGAGACCGCCGCGCCAAAGGAGAAAAAGACGGCGATAGCACACAAGCTTGCCACCAAGCAGCAGGAGATCTCGGTCACCGAGTTCTTCGAGAAGAACAAGCAGATCCTCGGATTCGACTCCAGGTCCAAATCCCTCCTGATGGGGATCAAGGAGGCTGTGGACAACTCGCTGGACGCATGCGAGGAGGCCGGTATCCTCCCGGACGTGTCGGTGAGGATCGACAGGCTGAACGAGGAGGATTACAGGATCTGCATAGAGGACAACGGACCCGGTATCGTGCACAAGATGATGCCCAACGTGTTCGGACGTCTGCTCTACGGATCCAGGTTCCATGCCCTGAGGCAGTCCAGGGGACAGCAGGGTATCGGGATATCCGCCACCGTCATGTACGGAAACATAACCACGGGTAAACCCGCACATGTGATCTCCAAGATAGAAGGGGAGGACGAGGTCGCATGGGGTATGGACATCGTCATCGACACCAAGACGAACCGTCCGATCGTGACCAACGACAAGGCACTCCAGTGGGAGGGTCACGAGCACGGGACCAGCATAGAATACACGATCAAGGGGAGGTACGTCACCGGAAAGCAGTCCGTCTTCGAGTACCTGAAGAATACCGCGATCGTGAACCCGCATGCACAGATCACCTTCCACGACCCTGATGGGACCAAGACCGTCTTCGAGAGGGCCACGGACATCATGCCCCCGAAGCCGAAGGAGATCAAACCCCATCCCGAGGGTATGGAGATCGGTGACATCCTGAAGTACGCGGGCAACTCGTCGCAGAAGACGATAAAGGCGTTCCTGAAGAACGACTTCTCCAGGATCACCGAGAGGCTCGCCACAGAGATACTGGAGAAATCCAAGGTCAACGGGGAGAAGAAGCCGGAGAAGCTGACGAGGGAGGATGCGATCGCCATACTGGATGCGATCAAGACCGTGAAGATCATGGCACCCCCCACGGACTGCCTGTCCCCCATAGGAGACACACTGATCAAGAAGGGTCTGATGCACGTCCTGGACGGTCTGAGACCCGAATACTACGCGACACCCGTCACCAGGTCGCCCAAGGCAGTGAACGGCAACCCGTTCATCGTGGAGGCCGGTATCGTCTACGGCGGTGACATACCCGCGGACGGACAGGTGCAGATCCTCAGGTTCGCCAACCGTGTCCCGCTGCTGTACCAGCAGGGTGCATGTGCCATAACCAAGGCCATCTCCGAGATGGACTGGAGGAGGTACGGACTCGAGCAGAGGGGCGGTAAGGGTATCCCCTTCGGACCCGCAATCATCCTGGTCCATGTGGCATCCACCAAGGTCCCGTTCACCTCCGAGGGAAAGGAGGCCGTCGCGGGATTCCCCGAGCTCCAGAGCGAGATCGGACTGGCCCTCAGACTGTGCGCAAGGAACCTCAAGAGCCATCTGAACAAGATGGAGAGGAAGAACAAGACCCATGCCAAGTTCGAGATCGTCCAGGAGATTCTGCCGGACATGGCCAAGAAGGCCGCGGACCACCTTGGAAGGCCCGTCCCCAACCTGGACAGGACCATCACCAGGATCATGAACGTGGTATGGGTGGAGCCCACCGTCAAGAAGGAGGGCAAGAAGCTCAGGAAGGTCACGTACACGATATACAACTACACCAGCCTGCCCAGGACCTTCAGGCTCCATGCGCAGGTTCCCAAGGAGGCTGTGAACCTCTCGCTGTTCACCCACGAGCATTTCCTGGACATGAACGACGAGGGCAAGGCCAACTGGGAGGTCAAGGACCTTCCGCCGTCCACCAACACGACGATAGAGTTCGAGCTGTCCGGCGACATGGCGGACACCTTCGATGCCGACGACATCTACTTCTCCGGACTGAACCCGGTGATGGTGATGGGTGCGGAGATGCTCCCGGGTGATTGGGGAATAAAGGGAATGGAGATCGTGCAGACCGACGAATCGGATTTCGTCGAGGAAGATGAAGAGGAGACGATGGAGGCTGAAGACCTTGGCGACGAATGAGAGACAGCAACTGGCACTTGACAGCCTCACGGGCGTGGTCGAGAGGATCTACGACCAGCTGGACGACGGACAGATCCCCACCATGGAGCTCCCCCTGAGGTCCAAGAAGAACATAGAGTTCGACCCGCAGCACAACGTTTGGAAGTACGGCGATCTGAAGACGTCCCGTACCGCGAAGACGGTGAACGGAGCGGTGATGATGCTCAGGACCGTGTACACATCCGACTTCATCAACGAGATGATCAAGGAGAACAAATCATCCACCTTAAGGGAGATGTACTACATCTCCGAGGGATGGCACAACGCCAAGTTCCACACACAGGATGAGAGCAACCTGTTGGCAGAGGACCTGGAGACGGTTACCGGGTGCATGAGGGAGGACTTCAAGCTCAGGCCGGAGGAGTCCGGAGCCCATGTCTACGGTGATGTGAACTTCACCACCCAGACCAAGAAGGGCATGAAGACCCTGAACTGCATCGACGATGTCTCGGAGGCGGGATTCGCCGTCCCGTACAAGGTTGAAGAAGATACGTTCCAGATCGACCCGGGGAACGCGAAGTTCGTGATGGCGATCGAAACAGGAGGAATGTACGCCAGGCTGATAGAGAACGGCTTCCCCGAGAAGTACGACTGCATCCTGGTGCACCTGAGCGGACAGCCCGCGAGATCGACCAGACGTCTCATCAAGAGGATGAACGAGGAGTACAACCTGCCTGTGACCGTGTTCACCGACGGTGATCCCTGGTCCTTCAGGATCTACGCCTCGGTGGCGTACGGTGCCATCAAGACCGCGCACATATCCGAATACCTTGCCACCCCGACGGCGCAGTTCATCGGTGTGACCGCATCGGACATCCTGAACTACAACCTCCCCACGGACAACCTGAACGACAAGGACATCGGAGCCCTCAATGCGGAGCTGTCCGATCCCAGGTTCAAGGACGAGTTCTGGGTGAACGAGATCCAGGCCATGCTCTCCATGAAGAAGAAGTCTGAGCAGCAGGCATTGGCCAAGTACGGTCTGGACTATGTGACGGACCACTACCTTCCCGAGAAGCTCACCGACATGGGTGTGCTCTGAGGATAACATGGATGCGGAGACCTGCAG
>JAEDJU010000065.1 GCA_016296195.1 Candidatus Methanomethylophilaceae archaeon
TCGGCCTTGTTCATGGCCGCGATCATGGGTTTGGCGTTCTTCCTGATCTCGCAGCACAGCTGGAGGAGTATGTCATCATCCCATTTCGTGGGGTCTTCTGGAAGGGGTACCACGCGGAGGGCCTCCTTGATCTGCGCCTCTGTGACGTTAAGTCCGGCGAGCCTCTCGTGGAGGATGAGCTCCGGTTTGCTTCCCTGCATCCTCGCCTGTCTGGCGATCTTGGAGAATCCGTTCTTGATGATCTCCCTCATCCAGCACTCGATCTCCTTCCTAAGGAACAGGATGTCCTCGGCGGGATCATGGGATCCGGGTGTGCCGGGATTTCCCTCGATGTCGGTGGATCCGCTCACGTCCACCACGTTGATCAGGGCATCGGCCTGTCTGAGGTCGTCCAGGAACTTGTTTCCCAATCCCTTCCCCTGCCACGCATCGGGGACCAGTCCCGCTACATCCAGGAGTTCCACGGGAACCATCCTGGTCCCGTCCACGCAAAGTGAGTTGTGCGGTGTGCATGTGACGCCCAGCTGTCTGCAGGGACAGGGTGTGCGGACATAGGCGACACCCTTGTTGGGCTCGATGGTCGTGAAGGGATAGTTGGCTATCTCGACCGGAGCCATGGTGGCGGCTCCGAAGAAAGTCGATTTTCCAACGTTCGGTTTCCCTACTATTCCAATCTGCATGTGATCGGCCGAGATAATACCCCTACACCTTTATGGGGTTACCGTCTGCCTCCGCATCCGTTCGGATAAAAGGGAATCACTTGCGACGGATGTTCTCGTATATTCTGTCCATGATGGAGTCGAGTTGGTCGAGTTCATCCTCGGAGAGTCCTTCGAGGGCCTTGCGACCGGCGTTCGTTCCCTTCTCGCCGATCCTCGTCCACACTTCCATTCCGGCGGGTGTCAGGGAGACTATCTTCGCACGTGCATCCTCATCATCAACGGTGGTCTCGAGGAATCCTCTCTCGACCATCCTCTCGACGAGCATCCTGGCGGCCTGATGGCTTATTTCCATGCTCTCCCCCAGGTCCGTTATCCTGCACCTGGGGGTCGCGGCTATGAAGAGGAGTGCGGAGGATTGCGTCGGTGTCACCCCTATGTCCGACAGGACCGATTCCCTATCGGACATGAGCCTCTTTCCTACCTTCTGCACTTTCCTGATCAGTTCCAGACGTCTGTCCATATCCATCACTCGGTCATCTTCTCGGAGTTCCTGTCGCCCGGCACGAGGATCTCGGTCAGGCGGGTGAACTTCTTGAGGTATGTGCGTGCGATGAATCCGACCAGCAGCGCACTGATGATCGTTCCCTCGCGCACACCACCCAGGGTTCCCAGACCTATAATGCCTATGATGGCTGCGATGATGACCATGGTCATATCCGATGTGATACGGACCTTCCCGTAGTCCTTCTTGACCTTCAGGGTCAGTGCGTAGACGAACCCGTCTCCAGGGACCATGACCACGTTCGCCACGATCTGGAGGTACACTCCGACAGCCAGGATGAAGCATCCGACGATGACCGACAGCACCCTCAGGACGTAGATCTCCGGGGAGAACCATGACATGCAGTACATGGCGAAATCTATGAAGTATCCGAAGATGAACGACACACCGATCTGTAGAATGATGTTGAACCTGTCCGCCTCCTTGCCCAGCATGACCAGCTGCAGGGCGACCAGGAGGATGCTGTAGAGGATGGTCCAGTTCCCGAGGGTCAGTGTCGGGAAGATCATCGACAGGCTGTATGGGATCGATGTGATTGGCGATGTTCCGAGGGATGCTTTGGTGATGACGGATATTCCGAAGGATATCACCATGAGTCCGCACAGGAAGATGAGGTAGCGTCTTGCGAGGTGGTCCTTCATGATGTGTGCCTGATGGAACACATTGTATAATATCCCTGACCATGCGGTGGCTTCATTGACGGGAGCGGACGATGGCATCGGCTATCTCGCCGATCTCCGCGGGACGGAGATGCTCTATCCTCTCGTCGAGGTAGGGTATGTCGGAACCGGGGACTATCATTCCGGCGGATTTCAATGCTGTTCCGATCTTCTTCCTGCGGTGGTTGAACGCCACCTCGGTGACCTTGAAGAAGACCTTCTCGTCAAGGACGTCGAAGGGTGCCTTGCGTGGGGTTATGCGCACCAGTGCGGAATCGACCTTCGGGCGGGGATTGAACCTGGATGCGGGCACGGTCTCCATTATCTCGCAGTCGGCACGGTAGAACAGGTTCACCGTGAGACGGGAGTAGTCGGGACTTCCAACATCCGCCACCATGCGGTCCGCGAACTCCTTCTGGACCATGACCACGGCGGTCCTGAAACTGTGGTCCAGGAGTTTGAAGATGATCGGGGTGGAGACGCTGTATGGCAGGTTGCTCACGAAGACATCGAACTCCGGGAACTTTGCCTTGACCGCATCCGCGTGGATGAGATTCAGTCTGTCACCGTATGTCTCCGTGATGTAATCGGCGAGGATGTCATCAATCTCGATGCATGTGACATCGTCCGAGACCTCGATGAGCCTGCGGGTGAGTATCCCCAGTCCTGGACCCACCTCGAGCACCCTGTCGGACCTCTCGATGCCGGCGTACCCGATGTGTCTGTCGGCAACACGGTCGTCTATCAGGAAGTTCTGTCCCTTGCTCTTCTTGGGGACTATGCCGGTGTCGGCGATCAGCCTGCCTGTCTCGTTCATCTCGACACGAACAGGTAGCGCTTCCTGTCAGGGTCCTCGATCTCGAGGACGATGCGGGCGGCGATGAGCTTCTCGGGGTTCTTGACACCTGTCCTGGCCGCCAGGTCTGCGAAGTCCTTGAAGGGCTCCTTCTTCCTCTCGTCGAGGATGGCGGTCATGGACTTCTTTCCGAGTCCGGGGAGCTCCTCCAGCAGGTGCTTGCGCATGCTGATGGCCTCGGCCTCGTTGAAGAACCTGATGAACCTGGGCTGGTTTGCCATGACTATGTCCGTCACCGCGTACTCCAGCTCGGCTGCGGCGTTGTTGTTGAGGTCCTTGAAGTTGATGCGTCTCTTCACGTGGTCGATGGCATCACGCTTGACCTCGGCCGTGTCCTTGCCTATGAACACACGGTCACCGATGTTGATGACGGCGTTCGCCCTGGGGACGAGTTCGAAAAGTTTGAACTCCTCGTCCCCGAGTGCGTAGCATACAGGCTCTTTCTTTGTGAATCCACCACCGGGGAGACCCTGTGGCAGATAATCTAGAATATAGGCGTACTCTTCCAACGGGATCCCTCCGATGGGAATCAGAGATATTTCGCGACGATGTCGATGATCTCGTCGATCTTCGCGTTGTCGAGTACGATCCTCTCTTTGGAGAAGATTGCGCGGACGTCCTCCGGGTATTTGGGGAGGAGGTCCGCGATTTTGACTGCAACGGCATCGCTCACTTCCTCGAGCTGGCTGACCTCTTCGATCAGTGCCTTTGCGGACTCGAGGGGGAGTTCGGGACAGACCTTCTGAGCGTGGTCCAGCGCGTAGTTCTGAGAAGTAATCAGTTCCCTCTTCTCCGCTTCCGATCTGAGGAGATCCCTCACTTCGGCCAATGTGACGTATTGCTCAGACATGGTCTATCGCCTGTTTAGTTGTCGATCTTCGTCCTGACGAGGTGCTCGGGGCGGGCGACGACCATCTTGGTCTTGTTTCCGTCCTTGACGCTGACCTCGTATGCGCTTCCCCTCTCTCCGATGACGACTCCGGTGAGTCCGTGGAATCTGGAGAAGGGCATTCCCTTGTGGATGCTGGGGTCGATGATGATGTTGACCTTCTCTCCTGCCTCGAAGGTCTGGAGACCTTTGGTGATGGGTGAGAGTCCGCGTGCCCTAACGCTCTTCTTCAGGAGGTTGCGGGTCTTTGTCCTAGTTCCTCTGGATGCCTGCATTGCTTATCCCTTCATTGGTTCTTGATAGTTTATCGCCAACACATCGAGGGTCTCGACCTTGCAAGGTATTCCCAGCCTCTCGGAGAAGCTCGGGACGCTCCTGCCCTCGTCACCGGACACGAATTCCTTCACGTAGGTTCCCGAGTCGGTCTCCAGTTCGAGATCGAAGGAATCCTCCGTTATCGCATCCGCCTTGATCCAGTGGATCTTCCTCTTGCGCACGAGGTCGGCACGTCTGTGCTCGACTCTGCGTGGAGTCCTCTGATCTATATTGGCGTCCTTGAACGATGAGGCTGCGTTAACTACTGCCTCTTTATTAACTTTACCGTCTGCGATGACGTGCACGTGGTACACCTTGTCGGCGGCCGCTCCCTTGTATCTCTCCACCGCCTCACGCTGTACGAAGTGCAGACTGTTGTATCCGGCCATGTCGTTGTCGTTGGCACGTTTCTCCAGTTCGTCCAGGTCGATGTCCCTTATGCGGGGGCTGCTGATCTCCAGCACGAAGGGCCTTCCGTCCCCGAGCATGCATGCGTCGATGTCCTCGCGTCCCATGCCGTGGAAGAAGTGCTCCTCTCCGCCCGCCATCTCCAGTGCTATGTCGCCTATGATCTCCTGCACGGATGTGGGGTACATCTTGCCCTTGCCGTGGCAGTGGTCGCATCCCTTCCCATGACACACCCTGCAGGGCCAGATGGTCTGGGGGATCTCCCTGCTGTACTTGGTGTACCTTCCGGCGATGAATATGGGTGCGATGTCCAGGGACACATCGGCGAAGCGGGTGTCCACGCATGCCACCACCTGGGGGTTCTTGAACTCCACGGGGCGGTGGATCATGGGGAGTGCGACCTTTCCGATCTCCCTGTTGAGCTCGGTCTTGATGTTCTCGGCGTTCTCCAGTCCGTACTGCTCCCAGTACTCCTTCTCCCTCTTGGCCACCTCGGGCTCCACCCTGGTTCCGATGAGGAAGTTGTTGGATTCCACGCTGTTGATGCTCTCGGCGGCCGCTTCGGCGAACCTTCCGATGAGTTCGAAGACGTTCTCACAGAGCGGACAGAAATCGTCCGCGGGAGCATCCGTCCCCTCATCCTCGAGGGCCTCTCTGATCAGGCGACCGCGCTCGTCGTTGGTCATGCCGGTCCCCATCTTCCCGAACATGCGTCCGAGACAGTGGTCGCACATGCCGGTCTGGGCGAGACCGCGCATCTTGTCGATGTTGTCTGCGATCCAATCCTCCATGGTCATCCCTCAGAGGTCGAATCCCATCTCGGCGATCCTGAGCCTGGGGCGCTGGCTCTCGAGATAGTGGTATACGGTCGCGTGCTCGCTTCCGTGGAGGATGAGCTCCACCGCGTGTTTGGCCACGGGGAGGCTGATGGAGTTGCCTATGAGTCCGACGGTGTTCCCGTAGATGACCATGTCGCATCCGGTCAGGTCCTCGATGATCCTGCGGGTCTTCCCATCCTTTCCGATGAGGCGTCCCCTCACGCGTGTCACCTGTCCTGAGCGGTCCCCGACGAAGTCCTTCAGGTCCACGACCTCCAGGTACTCGTCGTCATCGAAGAGCCTCATGGCCTTCTCGGGGTTGAATCCCCTTCCGACCGCTTTGATGACATCGAGGATCTTCAGGGCCATGATGGGATCCTCCAGCTCGACGTCGTCGTGGACGATCACCTCGCCCTCCTCGGTGTCTATGTCCAGCTTGATGCCGGAAATGTTCTGCAGGACCTTCTTGGTCTCCCCGTTCTTGCCGATGAGTGTACCGACCCTGTCGGCGGGTATTCTGATGGATCTCATTCCTCTTCCTCTCCGTCTTCATCTTCTTCGTCGCTGCCGTTGAGCGTCTCATCCAGGACGGTTGCGTCATCTATAACGTCCGCACCCCTGTTCCTGAAGAACCTGTTTATGTTGCGAATGTCCCTCTCGAGGAGCTCTCTCGCGTTGTAATGGTCGGTGGTCATGGCCTGACCGACATCGATCATTATCGGCTGGCCGTCCTGCATGAGGATGTTGTACTCACTCAGGTCTCCGTGGACCAGGTGGGCCTCCTGCCAACCGTCTATGATGAATGATATGACCTCGTCGTATGTGTCGGTGGGATCCTCGAGGACCACATCCCTGAGCTGGGGTGCGGGTCCGGTCTCGTCACCTATGAACTCCATCAGGAGACAGTTCTTGTCGAATGTGATGGGTTCCGGGACGGGTATCCCGGCATCGCTGTACCTCGCCAGATTCTTGAACTCCTTGTTCACCCAGGCGTAGATCATCTTCCAGCGGTTCCCGGTGACACCCCTGAACCTGGGGTCTCCCTCCACGTACTTTGCCACCCTCTTGAATGTGGAGGTGGAGGTCCTGAAGATCTTCAGGGCCATGGCCTCCCCATCCTCGTCGGTGGCGTAGAACACGTTGCCCTCCTTCCCTGTGGATATGGGGTAGTGGACGGCGTCTATGTATCCGCCGGTCATGAAGTCGTAGATCGTCATGAGGGTCTTCTTGTCGAAGACCTCCCCGTCGGTCTGTCTCTCATCACCGGTCTTGTTCGTCTTGAGGGCATCCACATGCCTCTCAAGGTATGCGTAGGCCTCCTCGTATGAGGACATGCGGACCCTCCCTTATCAGAAAATATCCAGGTTCTTCGGAACCTTGTTCCTCTTGCTGAGGTTAACTGCCTGTGTCTTGGTGTACCTGAACCTGACGTCGCATTTGTCAGGCTGGAAGTCCCAGACCGAGATGATCAGCAGGTCGCCCTCTCTGATCCACATCCTCTTCTTGATCTTGCCGGGGATACGTCCCACGCGGGAGACTCCGTCCTCGCACATGACCTTGATCTTGGATGCTCCGAGCAGCTGATCCGCTATCCCGAACATCTCTCCTTCCTTTATATTCGGAAGACGTACACGTGTTACGTCCTCATCCGGGCTCTCAAGCGGTTCGTTGTCGCTCATGATATCCTCTCTATAATGCTCCACCATGATAACTTCTAATATAAAAGTGGTTCTTCGAACCGACATACACTCATCAGGTGTGGCCATCCGTTTTGGATGACAACCGTCCGGTTCTGCACAATCATTATAAATGAAGTAGTGTTGGGCCCGTCTAAGCTCTAGTAGTGTAGCGGCCAATCATTCGGCCCTTTCGAGGCCGACACTCGGGTTCGAATCCCGACTAGAGCACCATTCCCACTCTTCTACCGGTTCCATCATATGCCCAGGAGCTTCCTCC
>JAEDJU010000066.1 GCA_016296195.1 Candidatus Methanomethylophilaceae archaeon
CGGTGCCGGATGCAAGAGGATTTGAAATGGCAGCACACAAAGTAATCTGCTGGGACTGCGGAGCAGAGGTCGAGGACCCCTTCGTGAACACATGCCCCAGGTGCGGCGGTCTCCTGACCGTCAAGATGGAACTCGAGAAAGTCAAGGAGATGAAGCCCCAGGACCTCCGCAGCACACCCATCGGTGTCTGGAGGTACGCACCCTTCATGCCCGTGGACCCCGCCCACAAGGTCTCCATCCAGGAGGGAGGAACCCCCCTGTACCCCACCAAGGCCCTCGGAGCCGAGATCGGCGTCGAGAACACCTTCGTGAAGTTCGAGGGACTGAACCCCACCGGATCCTTCAAGGACAGGGGAATGACCATGGGAGTCTCCCACGCCAAGGAGCTGGGAGCACAGGTCGTCGGATGCGCATCCACCGGAAACACCTCCGCAGCCCTCGCCGCATACGCGGCCAAGGCCGGCATGAAGTGCGCCGTGTTCCTGCCCTCCGGAAAGGTCGCCATGGGAAAGCTCGCCCAGGCACTGTTCTTCGGAGCCAAGGTCCTGTCCATCGACGGTAACTTCGACGATGCCCTCGCACTGGCAAGGAAGATGGCCGACGAGAGGAAGCTGTACCTGCTCAACTCCATCAACCCCTACCGCCCCGAGGGACAGAAATCCGTCCTGTTCGAGATCATGGACCAGCTCAACTACGAGGTTCCCGACAGGATCATCCTGCCCGTCGGAAACGCCGCCAACATCTGGGCGGTCTACAAGGCGCTCACCGAGCTCGAGGAGGTCGGATGGATCGACAAGATGCCCATGCTGACCGGAATCCAGGCGGAGGGAGCCGCACCCGTCGCAAGGGCGTTCGCGGCCGAGGCCAAGGACTTCGTCCCCGAGCAGAATCCCGAGACCGTCGCCACCGCCATCAGGATCGGTAACCCCGTCAGCGGAAGGAAGGCACTCAAGGCCATCTACTCCACCGGAGGATACTGCACCACCGTCAACGACGATGAGATCATCAAGGCACAGCAGCTCCTCGGAAGGAGGGAGGGTGTCTGCGTCGAGCCCGCATCCGCGGCATCCGTCGCAGGACTCAAGAAGCTCCGCGAGATGGGAATCGCCGACAAGGACGAGCGCGTCGTGTGCATCTGTACCGGAAACGGACTCAAGGACCCCGACACAATCATCAACAACTGCGCCCCGCCCATCAAGTGCGGCAACTCGGTTGCGGATGTCGAGAGGATCCTGTCCGAGTGATCAGAAATCGAAGAGGCTGGCCTGCTTCTGGCCGGTCTCTTCAACCTTTTTAACTTTCTTGGTTTTCTTCGGAGTCTCGGTCTTCACCGGCTCCTGTTTCGTCTCAACGGGTTCCTCCGGGAGCTCACCGTAATCCGCTGCCATGGCATCGAGCAGCGCCTCCTCCTCGGAGGGTGACATCTGTTGCACCATGTCCGTCACGGAACCGGTCTGGTCCTTCATGCTCCTGGCGAGGGACGGTCCGATCCTCGGTATGGCGGCAAGTGTCTCGTAAGGGGTGGCCATCACATCAGATCTTGTGCGGATGCCCTTCTCGAAGAGTATCCTCGCCCTGCTCCTTCCTACACCCCTGAAGGACACCAGGTCCATCAGCTCCTCCTTGACACCGTATCTGATACGGGTCATCAGGGGACGTACCTTCCTCACGGAATCCGGGTTGAAGATGAGGGCGATCTCGTTCATGGAGTAGATGATCCAATCCATCATGTCCACCTTGGACCTGATGTCCCCCGGACCGATGCCCATGTTGTCCGTCATGGTGTCCTCCGCGATCTCCTCGATCCAATCATACGTAAGTACGGCGGATTTCAGGTCGCTCCTGAAGAAGTCGTACATGTAGTCCTCGATGTCATCCGGGTCCACCAGGAGTCTGTCGCAGTACTCGTCGAAGACGGCATCCAATCTGGCCTCGTCGCATTTCTTCGGATACATCCCCAGGACATCGGGTGTCATCGCGGCCGCGATGAGTATGGGCATGACCTCCGTGTCGTCATCTATCTTCAGGACCGCATCCCTCAGTATCGAGGCGGACATGGGGTCTATGTACAGGTCGGACACCCTCTTCCCGAAGGGGGTGATCCTGATGACATCACCCTCGCGGGCGACCATCTTCTCCTTCTCGAGGAAATCAACGACGTTGCCGACAACGCTCTCGATACCGAAAAGCTGGGAGACGGTTCCGAAGAAGGTCTCCCTGAGGAACGCCACGACGGATTCCTCCGAATCGGCGTCCTCCGTAGCCACCAATCCCAGGATATGGCTCCTGAGGACCTTGTCGTTGAACAGCTTGGAAGTGAGCCTCTCGGTGTCATGCTCCACGTAGTCCTCCATCAGATGCTCGAAATCACGCTCGTTCTTCGCGATGAGGACGGCCTCCCCGTACGGGTCGTAACCGGGCCTTCCGGCACGTCCGCACATCTGCTTCACCTCCATCACGGGGATGGGGGTGTTCCCGGAGTTGGACTCGAACCTCATGGTGTCCCTGACCACGACCCTCCTTGCCGGAAGGTTGATCCCGGCGGCGAGGGTGGGTGTGGCCACTATGCACTTGATCAATCCGGCCCTGAACCCGTCCTCCACGTAGCGTCTCTGCCTGTAGGTGAGTCCGGCGTTGTGGAACGCCATGCCGCATTTGATGCAGGATGCCAGTTTCCTTCCGGTGGCGGTGGAATCCGCATCACCTTCGAGGATGTCCTCCTCAGCCTTGGACAGCTCCCTTCCGGCGATCTTCCCCATGTCCTTGGAGAACTTCACCGCCAGGGCCTCGGTGGACCTGCGGGAGTTGACGAACACCAGGCTCTGACCTCCGTCCTCCACTGCCTGCTTCACTAGTGCCCAGACGGTGTCACCGGATTTCGGGACCTCTCTGGTCGTACGGTCGTTGAACACGATGGTGTCATCCTTGAACACACCCTCTTTCAACGGAATCGGACGCCAGTCGCTCCTGACCAGGTCGGCGTGGAGCCATTCCGCCAGATCATCTGCGTTGGATATGGTGGCGGACAGCGCAATGATCTGCAGGTCCCTGTTCCTGCGCATGAGCTTCGTCAACGCGACCTCCAGGGTCGGACCCCTTCCCGGGTCGTGGATCATGTGGATCTCATCGGCGATGACCAATCCCACATCCTGTATCCATTTGCTTCCGTGACGGATCATGGAGTCCGCCTTCTCGGATGTGGCCACCACGATGTCGGCATCCTCCAGTCCTCTGTCCTCGGAGTCCAGGTCACCTGTGCTCAGGTGTGTCCTTATGCGGAGGTTGGCGAACCTGTCGAAGTCATCTTTCTTCTCCGATGCCAACGCCTTCAGCGGTACGATGTACAGGACCTTCCTGTGCTTCTCGACGATGGTCTGGAGTGCGGGGATGTACCCTATCAACGATTTCCCGCTGGCGGTGGGTATCGCGGCGACCAGGTTCCTCCCGCTCAGAGCTATGGGGATCGCCTGTGCCTGCGGCGGGTGGAGAACTATGAACCCGACGTCGTTCAGGGCCTCCGCCACCCTATCCGATATCTCGAGTTCGTCCACCCTCATGCCCTTCGCATCCATGGAGGATGTTATGTACTTTTACCTCGGGACATTCTTCAGGGACATAGCCAGTCTCGATATCCAACGTCGTTAACTCCGATGCTTTTCCAGTTACCTTTATAAAATACCCTCAATCATAGGGGCCACCCATGAGCAAGAGATTCGGTATCCCCGTCGCCGTGCTCGTCCTGGCCGTGGCATTGTTCGTCCCATTGGCATCGGACGGATCGGATGCGGCGGAGCAGTCGTTCTACATGTCGCAGCTCGACGAGAACGGATGCGCGGTGTTCAACGCCCTGGGAGGACTCCTGGGCAATTACGACAACACCGCAGTGGTCGATGTCACCTTCGACAGCATCACCCTCTTCGAGGACGAGGGGTCCGCCAGGGCCTATGCCGGATCCGTGGTCGCCGACGCATTGGCGGCCAAGTACTACAGCGAGCCTCTGATCCCCCACTTGTGGGACCTGCCCGTGACGTATCCCGAGGTAATCGTGAACATCTCCGAGGCAACACTCTCGGACAACCCCGTGAAGTACTACATCGTCACAGGGGTGGGAATCACCCTGTCGGTCCCCGCGGACATGCAGGACGATCCCAACACCGACACCAACGAGCTCGAGTCCAAGGTCAACGAGGTCAAGGACGCGGTCAGGTCGTTCTCCCCCTCCGGATCAAACGATGCGGACAAGGTGAAGTCCATCGCGGGACACCTGAAGACGGTGAGGTCCGCGGAGGATGACGAGGGCGAGGTGAGCAATATCTACGATGCCGTGGTCACAAAGAGCTCCTCATCCGCAGGGGTCGCCGCCGCATTCACATACTACTGCATGGCGAACAGCATAGAATCCGTCACCGTCAGGGGACTGGTCTACGACGGTTCCGAATCCTCCGTGGAGTACTGGAACGCGGTCAGGACCGGCGGCTCCTGGTACGCCGTCGACACGGTGATGTACAACGAGGGCAACAAGGCCTACCTCATGGCGGGATCCGCGACCCAGGTCGTCAAAGGGGAGACCCCTGAGAGGCTCTCCACCACCCATGTGGAGGAACTGGACCTCTCCCAGCCCAACGGACTGGACGCACCCACACTGAACAGGACGGAGTACCCCTATCCGGACGACACACCGTTCCTGGTCAAGTACGGCGGATGGATCATACTCGCGCTGATCATAGCGATAGCGGCCTTCTTCATGGTGAAGGCGGCCAGAGGAGACGAGTGAATCCTTGAAAGGATTCGTAATAACATTTAATATCAAATCGATTTAGAGATAGATTGGGGTTAGAAATGACAGAAAAGGTTGAAGTTAAAAGGTCTGCCCTCTCCGTGGAGGAGTGGGTGGACAGACAGACCTTCACCACCACGGCGGATATCGATATCCCCGACATGATGGCGGACCGCGTCATCGGTCAGGAGGATGCCGTGGAGGTTATGAAGAAGGCGGCCTCCCAGAAGAGGCACGTCATGCTCATCGGCGAGCCCGGTACGGGAAAGTCGATGTTGGCAAACTCAATGGTCGAGTATCTGCCGAAGGAGGAGCTCCAGGACATCGTTGCCTACCATAACCCCGAGGATTTCAACGAGCCCAGGATAAGGACGTTCCCCGCAGGGAAGGGAAAGGCCATCGTCGCCGAGCAGAAGGCGGCAGCCGCCGCCCAGAGGAACCAGAAGAACACCATGTACATCTACGCGTGCGTGGCCCTGCTGGTGCTCGGACTCCTGGCCGCATTCCTCATGCAGAACCTCACAATCGCACTCATCGCCCTGTTCGCGGCGATGATCATCGTCATGCTGTTCAGGAATCCCGGACAGCAGAGGAACGACATGCCCATCGTGCCCAAGGTGATCGTGGGTCACGAACCCGGTGACATGCCGCCGTTCGTGGACGCCACCGGAACACACGCCGGAGCACTCCTGGGAGATGTCAGGCACGATCCCTTCCAGTCCGGAGGTCTCGAGACCCCGTCCCACGACAGGATCGAGGCAGGGGCCATCCACAAGGCCAACAAGGGTGTCCTGTACATCGACGAGATCAACATGCTCAAGATGGAGTCACAGCAGGCCCTGCTCACAGCGATGCAGGAGAAGAAGATGTCCATCACCGGACAGTCCGAGCGCTCCTCCGGAGCCCTCGTCAAGTCCGAACCCGTCCCCTGCGATTTCATCCTGGTCTGCGCCGGAAACCTGGACGCCATCCAGGGAATGCACCCCGCACTCAGGTCGAGGATAAGGGGATACGGTTACGAGGTGTACATGAAGAGCACCATGCCCGACACCGACGAGAACCGTGACAGGATCACCCGCTTCGTGGCCCAGGAGGTCAGGAAGGACGGAAAGATCCCCCACTTCGACAAGTACGCCGTCGGTGAGGTCCTCAAGGAGGCACAGCGCCGCTCCGGAAAGAAGGGTGAGATCACACTCAGGATGAGGGAGCTCGGAGGACTGGTCCGTATCGCCGGGGACATGGCCGTCAACAGGGGCCACAAGTTCGTCTCCGCCGCCGATGTCATGGAGGCCAGGAGCACCGCACGCAGTCTGGAGCAGCAGATCTCCGACGAGAGCATCGCGAACATGAAGAGGTACGAGATGTTCAAGAGCGAGGGATCCGCGGTCGGACTCATCAACGGACTCGCCGTCCTCTCCAACAGCAACAACATGTCCGAGATGTCGGGAATGGTCATGCCCCTCGCGGCAGAGGTCACACCCTCCCAGACCGAGAAGGGCGGTAAGCTCATCGCCACCGGTCAGCTGGGTGACATCGCCAAGGAGGCCGTCGACAACATCTCCGCGGTCATCAAGAAGTACACCCTGACCAACCTCAGCAACTGCGACATCCACCTGCAGTATGTGGGAGCCTACAACGGGGTCGACGGGGACAGTGCATCCATCACCATGTCCACCGTCATCATCTCCGCCCTGGAGAACATCCCCATCCGCCAGGACATGGCCATGACCGGTTCCCTGAACGTCAGGGGAAAGGTCCTGCCCATCGGAGGAGTGACCGCTAAGCTCGAGGCCGCTGCGGAGGCGGGAATCAAGATCGCACTGATCCCCAAGGACAACGAGAAGGACGTCATGATCGACAGGAAGTACTACGACATGATGGACATCTACACCGTGGAGAACCTCCGCGATGTGTTCGAGTATGCCTTCGTGGACTGCCCCAAGAAGGAGCAGTACCTGGAGCAGCTCCTGCCCCTGACCGAGGGCGGAAAGTCCACCGCACACAAGATCGTGCCCCCGCCGAAGTACGAGTACAGGGAGCCCGTCCCCACGGAGGAACCCGTGAAGGCGGAGCCCGAACCCGTCATCGTCTCCTCAGAGGAGCCGGCACCCGCACCAATCACCGGTGAGCCCGCCCCCCAGTGAAACTTCAACCGGGGATCTCCCCCGGTCCATTTTTATCAAC
>JAEDJU010000067.1 GCA_016296195.1 Candidatus Methanomethylophilaceae archaeon
TCTTCCCCTGTATGGGACCGTGGAACTCCCTCTTCTCGGGTTCCCTGAGCTCCCTGAAGGAGCATATGCCGTTCATGTCCATGTCCACACGCATGCTGACCCTGCGGAGATAGCGCGGAAGTGTGTACCCGCCGTCGTGGGGTTCACCATCGTATCCGGTGCTCATGGTGGAGACGGGTGTTATCCTGCCCACACCTGCCGCGTAAAGTGCGGCGGAGACCGGTTCGATATCGTCCAACCTGCATGCGAGTCCGGCGGTCTGCAGGTACTGCCTCATGCATCTGAGCTTCGAAGGCAGCCTGTCCCTGGTCAGAGGGGACAACCAAACGGTGCGGAACAACGGGGACGGGAGGAAGCGGGTGTCGTATCCGACGAGGATCCTCCAAATACCCTCGGGATCCCTGATGGTGTCCCCGGGGTTGAAGTAGGTGTCACAGTCGTGGACCTGGGTGACGGCCGTGATCTCTGCGGCCTGTGCATCGTCGGGGGCCTTGCGGGGATACTTGGTCTTCGCCCTGTCCAATGCCTCCCCCAGCATCCTGGCGGCCTTGTCGATGACATCCCTGTCATCGGTGTCTATGAGGACGCACTGGGGACTGGAACAGGACTGCTGCTCATTCCTGCAGACGCTCTTGGCCACATCATCCATGGTCTCCTCGGTGATGCAGTCCGGTTCGATGTATGCGAAACTGATCCTGTGTCCCCAGACAACAAAGGGTATGCCGCGCGGGGCGGACTCCCTGATGGAGGCGACGGCCTCCTCCCCTCCCCAGACGCTGATGCAATCGGCCCTGTCCAGAAGGAATCCCATGGTCTCCTTGTCGGAGGACGAGAACCTCAGGAGGTAGACGAAATCCCCGATGCCGGGATGCTCGCACAGGTCACCTATGACCTCGCATGCGAACTCACCGATCCCGGAGGCGACCTTCATGACGTTGATGTTTCCCGTTATGAGACCGTCCGCCATGGCGGTGGGTGCGACTATGGGCGAGTTACCGGATGTGACGTGGAACAGAACCCCTAGAGGCCTCCACGCCTCGTACAGCTGCTCCGAGGCCGAGATCCTGTTCAGTTCGAACAGGTCCTGTGTCCCCAGCTCCCTGTCGATCTTCGTCATCATCGACTCGCGGCTGTACACCTGTGCCAACGCGTTGATGATCGCCATCGGGTCCTCGGCATGGTCCCTCTCCAGGGCCTCCCTGTACCTGTCGATGTCACCGGAGCGGATGCGTCTGCTGATCGAATCGCAGGCCTCGATGACATCCTCGACCTTGGGCACCCTGCCGATCGTGGACTCTATCTCGGAATCCAATGTTCCCAGGAGGTCCCTGAAGGAATCGACCTTTCTTCCCTTCCAAATACTGACGGCCATCTCAACGCCTCCTGAGCAGTTCGGATGCCGCTATGGCACAGCTCTTGTTCTTGGAGACACCGGCACGACCGACGAGTTCCAACCACGGTGCCCTGTTCCCGCACTTGCAGCTTCCCGGCGAGTGCATTATCCCGAAGTCACCCATCATCAGACTGGTGACCGGGACGG
Organism: Candidatus Methanomethylophilaceae archaeon; assembly: GCA_016296195.1. Classification (GTDB taxonomy): domain Archaea; phylum Thermoplasmatota; class Thermoplasmata; order Methanomassiliicoccales; family Methanomethylophilaceae; genus Methanoprimaticola. The sequence goes on from JAEDJU010000067.1 coordinate 1,541, forward strand.
CAGTGTTCATTGCGGAAACGAAGTTGACGAATCCCTTCTTGCCGTAATCCAGAGGCTCCAGTGTCACCGGGTCGCGGATGAGGATCCTGTCGTAGACCGGCATGTGGAAGTGATGCTCCTCGCAATCCGTGTATCCCACACCGTGTTCGACAGCCCCATATGACTCCCTGAAGCATGTGTGGTCCAGACCCAATCTGGATCCCACGTACTCCCTGAACTCCTGAGGGGAGACCTGCTTGTCGGCGAATCCCTTCCATCCGCCTCCCATGCACACGAAGGAACGTCCGTTCAGCTTCAGCGGGGGCATGCCCATGGCCTCCATCTTCTGCAGTGTGAAGTAGAGGAAAGCCGGGAATCCGAGGATGTACACGGGGAGACCCTGCTCCTCGAACCTCTTCAACGCCTCTATGCAGCCGAAGAGGTCGAACTCGTGTCCGGTGCCGTTGTACTTCAGTCCGTAGACCAGCTCGTTCTCCTTCCCGTACCTGCGCATGACCTGCCTGGTCCTCATGGTACCCATGCTGACACCGGGTGCGGGTTCGTACGAATACAACAGGAAGTTCACCGGCTCGTCGATGATGTGCCCGTAGTAGTCCATCTGGGTGTCCACGGTCTTGTCGGTGGCGAAGAGGCTCCAACTGTCGAAGAACATCTGACTCTTCTGACCGGATGTACCCGATGAGGTCAATGTGAGCTTGACGTCCTCCTCCGGGGCGGTCCTGATGGTGTGCGTCTTGTAGAAGTTGGCGTGGATCGGCGGTATCTTCGCGATGTCGTCGATGGTCTTCAGATCGTCGATGGAGAAACCGTTCCTCTCCAACCAGTCGGCGTAGAAGGGGCATGCGCTGTGCAGCCTCAGGTTCTCCCTTATGGATTCGAGGAAGACCTCGTTCGTCCCTTCGATGTCGTAGGGATCCTCTGATCCCCAAAGCTCCCTTGTGGCCGGCATCCCGTCCAGCTCCGGAACGGGGTCGTCCAATCCTCTTATGTGGAAATCATTCATAGGTCTCCCTCCGGGTCGAGATCGCGTACCATCGCCACCAACCTTCCGAATGAATCGGTGGTCTTGATCGATGAGTAGTCCACGATGCGTGACATCGGGTTCTGCATGATCAGATAGTCGCATCCCGAGGAAACCGGGAACATCCCGGTGCAGAAGTATCCCAGACCCTTGGCCGTCTCGTATGCGTATGGGGCGGACGGGTCCTGGATGTTTATCATGAGCTCGGCTATCTCGCAACCGATCTCCTTCAGTCCACGGAGCTCCCTCCTCATGACCTGGAGATGGTCCTCCCCGGTCCTGTCGATGTAGGTGCGTCCGACGGACATCACATTGTTGAATTCTGTTATCATGGACGAATCGCCCGTAGGCTCCGCCGCATCCCCGAAAGGACGCTCTATGCCAAGACCACCATCGATGAAGTCGCAGAGGTCCATGACCTCCTCGGGGACGTGGATGGTCCTGGGCTCGTCACGGAAGGACTTGGCCGACCACAGCATGGTCCTGCGGGAACCCTGACCCTCGAATGATGTGCCAATGTCCGGCGGGATCCTGTTGAACCCCACCACACAGGGCCACATGCCCATCTTGTCGCTGACCATCTGGGTGTAGGGATGGTACGCCACGGGTTCCATGTTCACCGATTGCAGTCCGAGCGATTCCGCCTGGTGCATGGCGTTGTCGATCATCCTGTTCATGATGGAGCACTTCCTGAACCTCTTCTTGACCACGACCGTCGCCATCTCCGCTGTTCCCGGGAGACGGGGGGTACGGACAAGTGCCATGAAACCGGCCACCTCCCCGCTCGGTGCTGTGGACGTGAAAGGGATGAAACTCCCGTCCCTAGTGGATTCCACCAGTCTCTCCGGGATGTAGACGGCCTCGTTCACATAGGTGTACCCGAACTCGTCGTAGAGGCATTGGGCCACCTGCATGCACTCCTCCGGTCTCATGGGATGGATGTTGAAATCATCCGGCTTCATGCACTGCCTGAACTCAGACACATCATCCTCATCGGAGTCGATGTGGGGCACCGGGAGACGGAAGGTCTGCTCCCTCCCCTCTCTCCCCAGGTTCCTGAGCTCCGCACCGTCGGTCCTGTTCAGGATGCGTGCGACGTCGGAGTACCCTCCGTTCTCCAATGTGGAGTAATCGAAGGGGACACCCTTGTCCCTCACGGAATAGACGAGCTCGTCCCCGTCCCTCCTGATGATGATGTCTATCTTGGGATCGTATCCGTAGGATGAACCGTAGGATATCAGTCCGATGAGGATCTCCTCAAGGTTCAGCCTCATGCGGAGGAGCAGTCCCTCGTCCATGCCCTGTCCGCGGGATACGGACTCCGCCATCGTCAGGACACACGGGATCATCCCCTCGTCCGCACGGATGGTGACATCGACGAGATCCATGATGTCACCCCATGAGGGTGTCGAAATCGGAGATCTCCAGGACCTCCTTCACCAATCCGGTGGCGTTCTCCACCTTCACCTTGGAGCCGGACTTCCTCAGAACCAGTATGGCCCTCAGTCCGGCACTCGAGATGTACTTCAGCTCGGAGAGGTCCAGTATGACGCCCTTCCCGGCGCATCTTCCGACGACCTCGCTCTGGAAACGCGGGGCGGTCTCCGAATCCAACCTGCCCCTGAGCCTCACGACGATGGAACCGTCCCTCTCCCCGTAATCTATACCCAGAATATCCTCGGACATCTTACTCTCCTCCTTGCTTTGAAATGAATGTGACCGTGAGCATGTTCCTGTCATCCCTGTACAGGTAATCCATGGAATCGCTCATCACCGATACCAGATGGATACCCTCGCCTCCGGGCTCCCTCTCATCCAAGGGGACACCCTCGTTGCGGTTGGAGACGGTGGTGGGATCGAACATCACCCCTGAATCGATGAACGAAATGGAAATGCTTTCGCCGGAACGTCCGACAGTTATGCGGACATCACCGTCTCCGTCGGGATAGGCGTTCTCCGCTATGTTGAGGAATATCTCCTCGGTGACCAGCTCCGCCTTCATCGCCAACATGAGATCGAACCTCTCCGACACCCATGAGACGGCCTCGGGACATACCTCCCTCCTGGCATCGAACACCTTGGATTCAGTCCTCCTGTAGACTGCTGCGACTATGGTAACGTCGTCGGTGGCCTCGGATCCGGACATGAACGACCTGACATCGGAACGGAGGGCATCCACCATCGGACCGGCATCATCGTTTTGTGATAGGATCATGGGGATGCGTTCCTCCCCGTAGAAGCGTCCCCCGTGCTCCGCCTCGTTGACACCGTCCGTGTATGCGAGGATGGCATCCCCGTCGGAGACGGTGATACTGGATGATGTGTAGCGGTGGTCCATGAACCCCATCATCGGCCCCCTTCCACCCTCCAATCTCGAGATATCACCGTCTCTGCGTACGAAGGGAGGGACGTGACCCGCATTGATGTACTCCAGTTCACCCGTATCCATATCCAAGATCGCGAGGAACGCGGTGACGAACATGCATGTGGGGTTATCTTCAGACAATGATGAGTTCGCCGATGAGACGGCATCCTCCAATGAGGATCCCGACATCATCCTGTCCTTGATGGTGCTCTTACACCTCATCATGTACAATGCAGCGGGAATCCCCTTTCCGGATACATCCGCCACCACGATACCGACCTTCCTGTCCGTTATCGGGAAGAAGTCGCAGAAATCGCCGGCGATCTCCCTGGCCGGTTCCATGATGGACCTGATGGACACACCCCTCATCCAATCCAGGGTCCTGCCATCGGGGATGATGGACTGCTGGAGGCTCCTCGCAGTCTCCAATTCCGCATCCCTCCTGGCATGGGATATCACTCCGGATATGCCCATGAACATCACCCTGATCATCACAACGAATGTGACCGCCGTCATGATGCAGATCACACTGGTGAGTCCGCTTCCGGAACCCTGTTCGAAAAGCCAGAGGATCAGGCATCCGGTGATGCAGATCGCCATGAAGACCGTGGCCACCATGTACGGCCCGGCATAGCCCCTGGATTCCCCGACGAACCTCTCCAGCTCCCCGTTCATGCGGTTCCCCATCAACAGGACCGTGATGGCACCGAATGCGATGGCGCACATCATCAGGTCCACGTATGTGTTCCCCGCGAAATAGGAGTCTATGAGCTCGACCACGCCCAGGGACACCATGCTGGAACCTACCACGACCACAACGAGGTCGATGAGGGAGACGGTGATACGGCCCCTGATGTCACCCTTGTACAACGAGACGGCGGCGACAGCCGTGGTCAACGGCATGAAGAGCAGGTTGAAGGACACCAGTGCGCTTCCGTCGAACAGGTTGTAGTCGTAATCCCCGAATACACCGCACATAGTGAGGACCGCTGGGATCAGGGGGATGCCTACGATGACGGCCCATCCTCCCAGGACCACAGGAACGGGATATCTGCGTTCCAGGACCCGCCCCATCAGGAATCCGGTGAATGACATCTGTATCAGATAGAACAGCATCCACAGGACCTCGAATGTCAGGTCGTCCGGTTCCAGATAGGGGATGACCATGACATCATCCCTCCCTTGTCAGGACTGCGGAAACACCGGCCTCGCCCATCGCACTTCCGATCAGGGTCATGTTCCCATCATCATCCACAATACCGTCGAGGATGACCGTTTTCATCCCCGGAACAAGGATGACCATCGACACATGGCATCCGTCGGAGACGGGTGATATCAGGGAGGCACAGAGCACCCCGAGACCCTTAGTGTCCTCCATGACGACGATGGTACCGTCCGCAAGGGACCCTGTCATCTTCAGAGTGTATCCGTCCTTCCGGAGGATCCCGCTGGAATCGACCATGGACACTTCCATGGAATAGCTATCACCCGTATCCGGGACATCATGTACGGACCCCTTCGGGTGATCGATGGCGAATATGGATACCGCCACAGCCTCAGAACCGTCCGAATCCGTGAAGGACCTGAACGTGAGGATGTCGGATGACATGGTGAAATCCGCGACATATCTCCGTTGATCATCGTGATAAGTCGCCTTCCCGTACAGACATCCGTCTGGATCGCTTCCGAGATATGCCATGTACAGGGGAACGGACCTTCCGTCACCGATATCCATGAAGGCGAACACGAGGCCACCGGACACATCGGAAACGAGCATGTCCGCAGGTTCGAGGGTAGTCGTTTCTCCAGATGAGAACATGGTACCGCCCAGACCAGTGGCACCATCGATCCTGGGGAACTCCGGCGGGTCTATCGTCACGAAGGAATTCGAACGGCTCATCAAAACTGTGGAAATGGAGCCTTCGGAACTCCACCTGTAGCTGGTGATGACGCCGTACAGGAGGTCATCCTGGATGAACCTCCCGTCGAACTGTAACGTATACCCCAGGGAAGGGTAGTAGTAGCTG
>JAEDJU010000068.1 GCA_016296195.1 Candidatus Methanomethylophilaceae archaeon
TCAGGAACACCGCCACCGACAACCCCGACAGGAAGTCCACCCAGCGTCAGACCGAAGCCGTGTACTACCAGAGGGACTTCATCAACAAGTGGGTGGCCAACGGATGGATCGTCAAGGAGGAGCTGAGGAACAGGTACATCCTCACCCCCGAGGGAAGGAACATCATCGACACCTTCTACACCGACTCCGTCCAGGAGGACTGCAGGATGGAGTGATCCCCTAAGGGGGATCCCACAAACCCTTTACAATAACATCTATTACATTGATTACAGGTATTACAGCTAGCAGTTATTATACCCTTCCACGCATATCCATATTGCGGAAGGCGAGAGCCGGAAGCAGGAGTGAAAGCGATGACATACCAGCAGACGGTCCTCATCCCCCTGCCCAGACAGCATCTCAGGGACGTGAGGACGGAAGGCAGACATGACCGCCGCGTGGACTACCGCAACAGGCAGAGGCCTGAGGTGAACACCATCCTGTCATTCTTCGAGTGACCGCACCCCTTTATACCGACAAGGGCATCCGTCGGCATGGAACACAGGTTCGTGCTGACGGATCTCCCCTCGGATGACGGATTCACGGTCACCGCCAGGACGCGCAGATGCAGGGGATGCGCCAAGTGCATCTCCACCGACATGGGAAGGTGCTCCATCGAAGACGACCTGTCCCCCGCGTTGGAGAAGGCATTGATGTACGACACCATCGAGATCCGCACCGGAATCACCGATTCCCAGTTCTCCATGCCCATGAGGAAAGCGGTCGAGCGTCTCGCGAACATACTGCAGTCGTTCACCGATGCCGGCCACAACACCCCTCTGGAGAAGGATTCCGTCGATCTCAGAACGATCCACATAATCGTCCGCGGATGTACCGATGAGGGATTCCAATCCTATGCGGAGGATCTTCTGCTGAAGGGACCCGTCGAAAGGGTCGATTTTGAATTTATATGTGTTAATTAGGGGTAATTAACATACGTAAATCGGATAAGATTCAAATATCGAATACATGAACGTATCGATGATTAGCCTCAAAACAGGCGAAATGAGATAATAGAAGGTCGGCCCGTGAGGGCCGAAGAGGTTTGTGTCCGGGGGAATCCCCGGGATCACTCCTTCTTGCCTGCGTCCCAGACCTCGAGGAAGTCGACACGGTCGACACCGAAGATCTCACGGAGCTCGGTGACGATCTTGTACTTGGCGACTGCCCAGTTCTGGTGGAACTTGCAGACCTCGGCCTCGATGACGGTGACCTTGTCGTCAGCGATCTCGAAGTCGAATCCCTCGGAGGTTCCGAATGCGAGCTCGAGGACGGCCTTGGCCTTCTCCTTGGCGTCGGTGACCTCCTCGACGACGGTGAACCTGTACATCAGGTCGTGGCCGGCGAGCTGGCTGTTGAAATCGACCTTGACACGTCCGGCTCCGACGGAGAGGACGATACCGTTCTTGTTGCCCAGGGAGACGGGCATTCCGGGGTAGGGGTTGATCTCCTGCTTGTAGAAGTCCTTGATGGGGTACAGCTCGATGAGCTTGGGGTTCCTGGGTCCTGCTGCGTTCTCGCAGGGGATGACGACCTCGGTCTCCTTTCCGATCTCGGCGTTGGCGATGGCCTCCTCGAGGTCGGGGAAGAGGGTCTTGGATCCCACGATGTAGGTCATGGGGGCGTAGGTGTACTTCTCGTTGAAGATGCCTGCCTCCTTTGCGGCCTCCGCATCGGTGGTGTCGTACAGTTTCTCGTCTGCGTCTGCCAGGTATGCCTTGTAGTTAAGGCGGATGAGCTTCTTAGCGTCTGCCATAGTAAATCACCATGAATGGTATGGGTATGAGTCCGCCCATCGCTTCTCTTATAATAAAGGTATCGCCGATTACAACCAGATGGGGCCAGCGGAGAAAAAGCATTATAAACAAGTTCTCTCTACGGAGGTTCACTACCTGCCGCCTTTGCATAGCCCGGTAGTGCGGCTGACTTGTAATCAGCAGGTCCTGAGTTCGAATCTCAGAGGCGGCTCCACTTTTTTACCATCTTTAGTTAAATACAAGTTCTTGAAAAGGTTCATTTTCGAGTGAAAAATGAAGGTTTTATGCTACCAAAAAATGACTCTTTTACAACTAAAAGAGTTGGATGTACAAAATTAGTACAAAAACGATACAGGAAGCTGTTGGAAGACGTTGAATTCCACAGAAAAAAATCAGTCGAACTCGGACGATTTCCGACTGACCAAAAAGATGGTTATGGTGACTGAAAACATGATCCGGATGGGAGATTGCACCGACATGGATAGGAACCTCATCCCGAATGAAAGAAAAGAACCCGTTCTAAAATCACGACGTCTCTCTGATGACCGCCAACACCGACATGTTAATGAGATGCCCCATGGGGCGAAGAAGACCGTTCTAATAACAGGATTATCTGGACTTGAACAATGACCACTTCACAGACTGCGGTTTCTTTCCACGGATGATGAGACCCTTGGACTCCTCATCAGCCTCCCAAAGGATACCATCCTCGTCACGGGACATCAGGCCCATCTTGATGAAACGCTCGATCATCAGGCGATCGAAACCCGTAGGCTCCCTGCGTACCTTGGCCACCGTCTTAGACGCCTTAGCCTTAGTATGATCTGCATCTGGGGCCGGGACTCTCGAAGGGACATCCGACCTCACATCCGTCCAATGCGTTCCCGTGTTGAGATCTGTGGTAACCATGGAACTCCGGATGAGACTGCGGAGGAACTCCGAGCGACAGGACAGCCCACGCTTCTTCGCCATCACCTCAAGGTAACGCAATTCCTTATCCGACAACTTGAAAGTGATGGGCTTCAGGGACATCGATTCCACGAATGATTGAGTAGGGATAATCCTGCGTTCGGAAAAACATGAGGTGGCCACCCATTTCCGGAAAAAATCGAAGGTGGTACACCGGCTGGACGCGCGCGCGTACGCGAGGAAAATCGCCTGTGGTAGAATTATATATAGCCACCAGCCACACGCGTTTACACTGTGGAAAACAACCTGACAAACATCAGGCGATCACGATGGAGAATCTGGAATCACGGAGTCTATTGATCCCCTTCATCATCGCAGCCTTGTAGAAGTCCTGCATGGAAAGGTCCAGAATAGATGACATCCTACGGATGTTTCCCATGAAGGTCTCCGGAATCCTAATGGTAATCTGGATAATATCCCCATCAGCAGCATCATAACAGTCTGCCAGAGCAGAAAGATCGCACTTCATAGCCATCCTCCTCTCATCGGAAACGAGATCATCTCTAGAACGGGAGACGTCCAAATACAGGTCGCGGATCGAGAACATGATGAACTCGGGTTTGCTGTTGAAGACGGAACACTCGGACATCAGACCCTCCAGGGAATCATGAAGGGACTTCCTCATGCGTATCGACACCTGCCTGGTCGCCTCCTTCACAGGTTGGTTATGTTTCATCTCGTCCTGAGCATCCATGGATAAGGTATCCGCGACGGATGTTTATTATCATTGTCCAGAGAACCGAATCATTTCAAATAGCACAGAATCAACCAACATGATCCTCAAAGGCATCAGTCCGACTTCTATCTGCACCCGATCACGTATTCCGTTTCCCATTTGTGTCTCGGAGATCCCAATGGCATCCCATCTTCATTGCATATTCAAATAATGTTTATGACAGCAATTAAATACAAAGTAAATAATCGATATCATACTGAATCCTGTCTGTAGGATTCGGGAGGAGAACAGAGATGACGAATCCCTGGAAAAAATTCGAAGATGCGAGATACCTGTCATTTCAGGAGACCAAAGAAGGAACGAATTTTCGTGTAAGAGTCACAGACTCTGAAGGAAATGCACGCACCACGAGTTTCTTCCTTCCAAAGATGGGAAAGAGGGAGCTCAGAAAAAAGGCCATGGAGAAGAGAGACGAGATAATAAGGGAACTGACCAGCCCCACCTACACCAGTGATTCGGAGATGTACTTCTCCACATACTACGAACAATTCTACCTCAAGAAACCCAGAGTCATGAGTCTGAAGAACACGACCTTGAGGGAGTACAAGCGCATGTACCAGGTCTACATCAAGGAGAGAATAGGCAATCTGAAACTCAACGAGATCAGGAAGAACAACATCGAGAAACTGATCAACGACATGGTGGAATCCGGAAACGGACCGTCGCAGATCAACCATGTGCTAAGACATCTTAGGAAGGTGTTCAACGAAGCACTGGAGGATGAACTGATAAACCGCAACCCTGCGATCGGAAGGAGTCTCACTCCCCAATACCGCCCGAAGAAGACGAATTCCCTGAATGCAGACGAAATGAACAGGTTCCTCGATCTACTGGAAGAGGAGTCCACGTATTGGAGGTGTGTCGGGTACTTCATGGCATTCACAGGGTGCAGGAGGGGAGAGATCGCAGCCATATCCTGGGATGACATCGACTTCTCATCCAATACCATCCACATAAGGCACAATGCGGTGAAGATGAAGGGACAGTCGATCGTAGTCGAAGATCCGAAGACGCCTACGTCTGTACGCGACATACCCATGGCACCGGACCTCATACCCGCTCTGCAGGAATTGAGAGCTGAGATGCCATGGTCACATTATGTGTTCCCCAGCCCTTCCAATCCCGGCAGTCCGGTCAATCCTGACACGATATATGCCCACATCAACGGACTGTCGGCAAAGATGGGAATGAAACTCACTCCGCACATGTTCCGCAAGAGTTTTGCCACCCTGATGAAGAGGGCCAACGTGGATGTGTCCAATGCACAGAAGATCCTTGGCCACAGTGATGTGTCCGTGACCTACGGTCACTACATGGACGTGGACGAGCAGGACAAGAGGGATGCCATGGATGCGTTCGACAAGGCCCTGAACAACACCGAATGGAGGGGTTCCAAATGACGTTGCTCGTCTCCGTGAAGACCAAGGATGGGATCGTCGTGGCAAGCGACAGCAGGATAACCCGTGTACGCAGGATGGAGAAAAGGGAACTACTCAGAAAGACAACGAAGATAGAGGAGACATTCCTGTCGGACAGTGGGAACAAGCTGTTCCTGACCAAAGGAGGTGTGGCCATTGCCATAGCAGGAAACCTGCGTTCAAAGAAGATCTCCCTCTTCAATGAACTCACCCGTTTCTCCGATGAGAATGATGAGAAAGACACCGTGAAGGTCGCAAAATCCGTGTTGGAATTGCTGAAAAGAACAGTACGTTACGGAACAGTAGGAATCGTAGCTGGATACTCTGATAAGGATGGAAAGGATGGATGCATCTGCCTATTGGATGTCGAGAAGAATGACGTTTCGATCGCAGATGGGAAGGATTGCTTCGCAACCTATCTCGGAGAGGCGATGCCCATCACACTGATGTCTGAATTGGCCAGATTGGGAAACGGAAGCCATATGGGCGAAGGATTCCAATTCTCACTGTTCACCCTCCAGGACGCAGTGGATTTCTGCTGCTTTGCGATCCGCACAACAGAACAGCATCTGAGATTCACATACGGGTACAACACTGTCGGAGGCAATGTGGATATCGTACTGATCACACCTTCCGGATCGAGATGGCTCCGGAGATCCGAACCTACACTGGATGATGACCTCCTCGCTCTGGACAACATCACTGTGGATAATGGGGAGGTGAGTTCCACATGAGTGATGAAAGAATCAGGAAAGGACCAGGACGCAGGAAAAGAGAGGACATACCTATTGACAAAGTAAGATCGCTGAGGGGGGATGGATACAGTTGGGGCCAGATAAGCAGGATCCTCAACATCCCGAAGACGACCGTCTATGAGAAAATGAAAGAATCGGAAGAGTGAACCCAAAACGAAATCCGTTGTTTAGGCGGACGGGAAGAAGAATGATCAACAACCCGTCCGCCCATCATAAACGACATCAACTGTACCTTTTGTACCTCTCCATCTGCTCGATGCTAAATAAACTGTGAACATGTAATTGATGAAATAAATTAACAAAGATTAAAACTGATGATTATTCCAATTCTTTGCTTTATTAGTAACTGTTTAATCAGAATCATACTGTCGAATCCATTATACATCACCCTTCTAGATACACAAGAATAAAAGAAATAGCATGATGAAAAGGGATCGTAAATATAAGGCCCTTGACCTTGACAAGAAAAACACCCCGCTGTTATAATATACAATCATCAGTAAGAGGAACATCCAAATCTGAAATCGTTATACTCTATTCGGTAAATCCTTCTAAAGATCATATCGTAAACCGATGTCCTTCTTCCACGTCCCGAGTGCTTAGCCCTCGGGTTGATCCCTGTACAAAGCAGTTCTTTAAGTATCAGTATCGGGACGTTCAGCCGATTGGATATGGGCATATATTTAAAAATTATAATCCAAATCTAAATCGTGGAACGGAAATAGACTATTTCCAAAAATCGATGAAAAACGGGAAACCCCTCTCTAGATCTACCACAACCCAGGAGAGGGCCACCCAGGCAGTGGATGGCGGTGACGGGTAAGACTAGAAAGGATAAAAAGGCAAAGACGGCGACGAGACAAACCCCTGGACAAGAAGATGGCGAATAACATCCGTTTTGCCCGTGATGTGGGTGAATCGGCTAAGAACCCTCCAAGAAAAGCCACCGCCGAAGAAGTCTATGCGAACAACAACGCATCCTTCGAATCAGCTTAGAAACTGTTCTGCATCAAGGATAGGATCGATGAATTCAAAACCAATCGTCTGTCAGCACCCAAGGGGCGTGGCAGACCTCTGAAGTATTCCGATGCCATCATATTGTTGGCCATAGACATCATGGGTTTCCTGAACCTCGATTTCAGAATAGCTGCAGGAGCCACTGCGGGGCTCCTAGCAAACTTCGACATTAATTCACCCAGCTACACCCGTTTCTTCGAACGTAGCTGCACAATGATCGGAGATATGGCCCTCGCCACACAGGTCACAGATTCACGTA
>JAEDJU010000069.1 GCA_016296195.1 Candidatus Methanomethylophilaceae archaeon
ACCTTCAACAGCCTGATCATCCTCCCGATGACCTTCCTGTGCGGTACGTTCTTCTCGGTGTCCAGCCTGAGCCCCGTCTTCCAGGCGGTACTGTACTGCCTCCCGTTGACACATGCGAGCGAGTGCATCAGGGCTGCCGCACTTCCGGATTACATCGGTGCCTTCCCATGGATCTCACTGGTGGTGCTGGTCGCCTTCGGAGCCGTGTTCTTCGCCATAGACTACTACCTGCTGAAGACCCGCAAGGTCTGATGCAGACAACCCGTCCCTCCGGGGACGGGGAGAAAACCCTTTTCATTACTGCTACAAAGAGGCATCATGCCCATCTGATTCATCCAAACGGGGTTCTCAGTTCCTTCTCATACAGATGGTGCCCTCGATAATGATGATCCTACTCTGCGATAACCCGTCTCTGAGTCAACCCACACATCATCCGATACTGGAACCGATGAGACGAACGATACAATAATTGTATCAGGATGATACAATCCAAGGATGGATCAGCAGATTATTTCAGCTTCCCCTTACCCCGTGCATCATCTCGTCCATGATGTACATCACACCCTGCAACCCCTAGACAGGACGGGGGATGATGTCATCCAATCCCAGGGATGAATGACCTATGGGGATGCCGATCCTGCATGAACCGTTGATCTCCATTGTGCATGCGGTCACACCTTCACAGAGGACGACGCCGCATCCCTCCAACGGCTCCCTCCCGAAGGAACCGCCGTAGTCCACCGATTCCAGGAAGGCCTTCAACGCCTCGGTCTGCTCCGGATCTGCACCGGGATCGACAGCCACCGCCACGGGGGCCATGGCGAGATAACGGTACATCCATTCGGTCAAGGGTCTCACGACGGATGCCACACCCGCCACCGAGAAGGTCATACCCTTCATGCGGAGGGCGTTGTACTTCATACCCGCCAGCTTGTCCCTGATCCTGGATTCCGTCCTTTCGATCTCTGACAGAGGGACGGAGGGATCGCGACCCGTCTCGGAAGCTATCGTCTCCACCCAACAGCGGATGGCATCGAAACCCACCGGGGCACCCATGGGTGATGATATCACACGTATCCCCCTCGACTCGTAATAATCGGACAGGCCGGAACAGGCCTCGGGACACACCACGACGGCATACTCCGCATTGACGGACCTCCTCAGATCCTCTATGGATGCCCCGGCACCAGGAGCGCACATCACGTGCAACCCCATCGACTCGATCATCTCGGACAGCTCGTCTCTGGCGTACATCCAATCCTTGTCGAGAATGGTCAACCCCAGAAGGATCACACCGCCCTCCTCCACATCCTCCCTCACCGGATCCAGATGCTCCATGATCGCGGCAAGGGTGTGACCGTAACATGGTGCCATGGGCATTGATACGAGGGATTCGTCCATGTAGATGGCCCTGTCACCCATCTCCCTCTCCATGATGGCCTTCTCATGGTTGTCACCTATCAACGCCGCTCCGGGGGAGTTGATTATGACCACCAGAGATGGCTCCTTGGAGTCCAGGACACCCAACCCCTCCTCCACCTTGTAGTAGGCACCGTTGATGTAATCGTACTCGTCGAGATAGGTTGCGGGAACCCTAGGATAACCGTTGAAGTACGGGATACAGTAATCCTCATCCATCTCACCGGTGAGACGCGGGAAGACGGCGGTGGAATGGACCATCAGCCTGACCCTGCATCCTCCGGGACCGTGCAGGAATGCGACGGCATCCTCTATGCTCTCGACGGCCATTATCGCACCGTCGAACCCATCCGGCATGGTCCTCACAGTCTCAACCCCCTCTTCCATCCTTCCTCAGCCGGAAGGCGCATGATGTTCTCCAGATACTCCGCATAACGCAATGTTGGTTCCACACCCAGTCCCACCTTGGTGAAGCGTGCGAACCTGCATCTCCCTGTGACATGACGTGCGATGTCGCTCACGAGCAGGTCCGGACCCAATGAATCGAGATCCGATGACAGCATCTCGTCGGTGTAATCCTCAGTGACCAGGTCGACATGTCTCGTGACCGCCCTCATGACCTTCCTCCTGGGATTCGGAGAGACACCGACCCTTACGATGTCCGCACCGAGGTCCCGGAGGAGATCGATCAGCCAGTCTATGTTGTTGTTCATCTTGTTCACCAGGATGATCCTCTTGCCGGAGAACCTGTCCCTATGCGACGATACGAAGGAATCGTAGAGTCCCTGGACCCTGAGGATCTCCTGCTTCGCCTCATCCCTGCGGTCCATCCTCTCCCCCAGGGCGTCCAGCCACTCCTCGTAGCTGTACAGTCCCACCGGGATCGCATGGAGGAACGGTTCCCTCCCAGTCCTCCTGCGGATGATTTCGGCGAGCTCCCTGCTCTGGGGCGTGTCACTGACCATCATGTCTATGGATGCCCTGCAGTAATCCACGATCCTGTCGGAGGATGTCTCGTCCAGGAACCTGCAGTTCTCCCTGAGACCGAACCTGGACAGCATCTTCGTCAGTGAATCGAGGTTCTCCCTGGAATGGAGGTCGAAGAAGGATGTCCCCATCAGGTTCACCAGACCCTCCTCCGGTACGACGGATGTGTCGATCATGTCGGCTATGGACTCGGCGGCCATCATGTAACCGTCCGTGTACTCCCCTTGGATATCACCGTCTGCGGGGATGTAATCGATACGGACCTCCGGATGTTCTGATGAGAACCTGTCGATCAACGTTCCGCAATCATCTCCGATTATACCGGGCATGCAGGTGGTGACAACGGCGATCCTCCTCGAACCGGAGGATATAGCATCATCCAACGCATCCTCGAGGAGACGGTTTCCTCCGAATATGGAAACGGTGTCGTCCATACAAGTGCAGACCAGATTGTGATACGGTCTCACCTGGAACAGATCCTTCTGGTACAGGTCCAGGACGGCCTTGTTCCTGGAAGTGTCCATCATGTACATGCAGCTGACCGGCCCGTGGAGTATCACCTTCACGTCGTTCATCTTCAGATAAGCCGCGACGGCACCGTATGCCGCACAGGAGCTCATCACCCTCGTCTCCCTGATGGATGTGCGATGCTGACATCCCGTGCAACCGATTCGTCCCGAGACCTTCCCGGTGCCGGGACGTATGGGCCTTCCGGCCGCGAGATCTGATAACTGATCATCATCCAGCGGATGCGGGTTGACGGCAACCCTATCACCGTCTCTGACCTCGACTATCCTCCTGGCGATGGAATCGATCCTGTCGGACAGTTCGGAATCGGGGAACATCTCCCTCACGGTGTGACCGTTGGCCTCCGCCTCCGCGAAGGTCCTGTCCCTGGGGATGACGGCTATGACATCCACGCCGGTCGCCTCGGCGAACCTGGAGACCATCTCATCCTCCCTCTCCACACCGCGGGAGTTCTGTATGATGCCGATGACACGGGGTTTTCCCGTATCAAAGTTGGATATCCCCTTCATGATGTTGTTCGCAGCGTACAGGGACATGAACTCCCCGGAGGTCACCAGTATGACCCCGTCTGCGTACTCCCCTCTGAGGGGGACCGCGAATCCTCCGCACACCACATCACCGAGGACATCGTAGATCCTCACATCGGTGGGCAGGGAATCGGCACCCAGTTTCCTCAGGGTGTCGAACGTCGTCAGGATACCGCGTCCAGCACATCCTATGCCGGGTTCCGGACCTCCTGCCTCCGCACACAGGACACCTTCAGATCCCACGACGATTACAACCTCCAACCTCCTCTTCCCGAGGGGAACGGTACGGACATAATCGAGGACGGTGGTCTGCGACCTCCCGCCCAGCAGGAGACGGGTGGAATCGTGCTTCGGGTCGCATCCGACCTGCAGGACCTTGAGACCCATTCCCGCGAGGGCTACCGAGATGTTGGCGGACATAGTGGATTTTCCGATACCGCCCTTTCCATAGACTGCGACCTGATACATGTGGGGAACACCTGGGGGTTAATCGCCTGATGTCGTATTAATAGATTGGATGTATCATCCTACTACCTCTCCGACACAGGGGTCTGCTTTTTCAGATATGAATGGGATACACGTTCATGAAAGCCGGAACCGCAGCGAGGCTGCTGAACCTGGCCGTGGCGATCGCGATCGCACTGATCGTGCTCGTTCCGGCGGCCCAGTCGATCCTCGAGAATGATATGCAGTTACCGGAGATGGGAACCCAGGCTGTGTACGACCTCGGACTGATGGATGAGGATTCATTGGAGGACAACCTGGAGAGGGCCGTCTCCGGAAGGACCGGATGCACGGTCGAATACGGTTCGGAGAAGGCGGATATCACCGGCTCCGACCTCACGACCCTGTCCAAGACGATCATCGACAGCGGCGCTGAGATTGCCACCGTGAGAGGTCCGGACGGGGAGATACTGGTCCAGGAAAGGATAGATTACCGTAACGACCTGATCGTCGGATTGGCCACCGGGGTCCAGATGCCCGGCATGGCGGGATCCGTCACCAGGATGGACCTCAGCACCCGCCTCATCAGTGAGGATGGGAAGGTGGACATGTTCGTGAGGGGATACGGTAACGGAAACCCCGATGAGATAGGTGCCGTGTGCGTCATACCCCTGATCGTGTACAACATCGCCGCAGGATACGGATGCAACATGGGACAGGTCGTATCCCTGGACTACGAGAGTATGGCCACCATCGACATCGATATCGGAATCAAGAATTCCCTGAAGGATGGATGCACATACTCGGTATCGAAGGTCGACGGCATCGACATCATCACCGTCTCAGACTGTTCATACGATTGGTCGGGCACCGCCAGGATCGGTGATGTGGAGATAACCTGCCTGTACACCGACATGTGTGCCATGACCATGAGCTGCACCGGCAGCATCGCCGATGCCCTGGAGAGGGCACTGGTCGACGGATGCCTCACCATCACCCTCGGAGACGGTGAATACAAGATGGATGAGACGCTGTCATCATCGTTCATCTCCGCAATCAGGACCATGGAGGAGACCCCATGAGCAAGGAGAGGAAAATGGAGAAGGATGCGAGGAGACGTCGCGACAGCATCGCCCGCGGTGTCGGTACGATGATCCTCTCGTTCATCGGATACATAGCCGTCCCATACCTCATCCAATGGTATGTCTACCCCATGGTGCCGGAGGGGATCGAACTGGAGGGATTCTCAAAGCTCCTGGACAGATGGGTCCTTGGAGGAGTCCCCATAATGATCGTGTCCCTGTTCGTGGGATACTTCGGGATCGGGAGCAGGGGATGGCTGGCATCATCCATCATCCACGGCCTGCTGAGGATAGGATGGGTACTGTACCTGATGAACTTCGGAGACCTCACCGGACTGTTCGCCATGGAGGACGATAACGGATGGCAGAGGATCGACATCGTCATCCACGGATTCATGTACCTCATGGTCGCAGAGAGGCTGCTGAAGCTCCTGATCATATACGGTGATTACAGGGACAACAGGTCCGCATACCTAAACGGTGGTGATGAACCCGCCCGCAAAGGGAAGGGCAAGAGGAAGAACGAACCGCCGTCATCGGACGGTATCAGAGTGAAGGGGAGGTACAACTGAGATGAGCTACAACATCGGAATAGACGAGATGAACGCGCCGAGTGCCCCGTGCAGGGAGCTCAGGGCGAAACTGGTCAAGGTGCACGTGGAGGACACGTCCGGACTGGAGGACATACTGGAATACGACTCCGTCGTGGACCTGGAGAAGGCGCAGGAGGCCGTCGGAGATTGGGATGCGTTCCTCAAACGCAACAGGATCAACGTGGAGACCGATGCGGTCTACATGGACAAGGTGAAGAAGGAGGATGACAGGAAGCTCCTCGAACCTCTGGCGGAGAGGATCTGCACCGGATGGATAATCATGGAGGGACTGTCCGAGGAGGACCGTGAGAGGGCCCTGTCGAGGGCCGGCCCCGATGACAGACTCACCGGATGGGACGAACTGTCCTTCGATGAGATGAACGACATGTGCGCCAACTGCCCCCTGTCGTGGGACAAGGGACGCGGATGCATCGGTGCGTTCGGACCTGACAACAGTCTCCTGCCGGAGATCGCCGGAAGGCATGACTGCCCCATCGTTGCATCGGTCCCCCAATCGGCGAAGGATGGGAAGAGGTTCACATCCGAGGATGCCAAGGAACTCCTCAGGGAGATAGAGGTCCTAAAGGAGGCACTCCCCATCGAGGGGAAGATGATGGTCCGCCGTTACAGCGGCCCCGTGGAGAGGATGGAGGCCGTGGCCAAGATCTCCATCTCCGAGGGCTGCGGGTTCTTCTTCTTCTGAAAACATGGTCGGGAGGGATCCCCGACCATTTCCTTCATTCCGTTTTATCCATATTCAACATATTTAGTCAGGAATCGCCCGTCGATATGGACCCTGTTGGATCTCACAAGGGAGTTCTTGCCGCAGAACACCATTCCGGTCATCACGACATCCCCGCAGATTCCCTGATAACCCTTACTCCTTTGAATCCGGTCGAAGACATGTTCCATGGCGGATTCCATCTGATCCGCCTCATCGACACGCCTTATCCCGATAATGATCGATTCCTTACCCTCTGTCCTGGGAAGCAGGAAGACATCAACGGTGTGTCCGATACGATCCGGTTCGAGGATGATGCGGTATCCCCTGTTCAGAGATCTGATCGCAATCGTCAAAACCGCGGCATAGTGCCTCTCATCGGTCGGATTGAAGAGACGCTGTTCGTCCAGGAGCGCATACAGGGAACACATCAGGGTGCTGTCATCCATGGATGTGAGTGCATCGACGAGAACCTCGGTCTTATAGTCGCTCAGACCGATGATAGTATTCAG
>JAEDJU010000070.1 GCA_016296195.1 Candidatus Methanomethylophilaceae archaeon
TTGACATGGACGCTCTCGACCCTGTCACCGATCTGTACGACGGCGATGAACCTGTTCGGACGCGCTACGAATGTAGCTTCGATGACCTCACCGTAATGCATGGACCCCCATCGATGATGTAATTCAAATACGAGTCGGAGGATGGAGTGGACATGTCCCCATACTTCACCCTAGACGACATACCGCCGGAGGAGATCATCGTGTTGGATACAGAGACCACCGGATTGGAGGGTGCTCCGAAGGACCTTGTCGTGGATATCGGTATGACGAGGGTGAACCTCCGTAAGGGGACAGTTGAGGATGTGTATTCATCCGTCCTTGGATACGATGTGGATTCATGGGATGACTACCACAGGAACGCATGGATATTCCAGAACACGGACATGACCCTTGATATGGTGGCTGAGGCACCTCCAGCCATGAAGGTCATAGAGGATGTCCGCAGGATCCTCAAGGGCAAGGTCGTCACCGCGTACAACATCGCCTACGATATGGGAAAATTTCTCTACCATGAACCTTGGAGTCTCAAGGGGACCTTCACCGAATGCGCAGACATAATGTTGGCAGCTAAGGATGTCTGCAAACTCCCGAGCCAATACTACGGAAGGTCGTACAGGTATCCGAAGCTGGACTACGCTTACTCTCACATAGTCAAAGGTGACCCTGCGGGGATCCATGGACTGCAGAACCATAGGGCATTGTCCGATGCACAGATGGCCTCATATCTGATGATACAGATGTACAGAGACCATGACTATCATGTCGGACAGCTGTGATCCGACATCCTGTCCCATCATTGAGACCGTTCATGTTCCGTGAAGTTTTCTGAGAAACCATTTTAAAGACTCCAATATTGTCTCAACCATGGTGAGACTTCACTTCCTCAATGAGAAAGGCTGGGAGCTTCCCGATTTCTATGACTGCGGTCCGAAGGATTTCGATGATGAGAAACATGCACTCGAGATCGTCGTGGATGCGCTTTGTCATGGCATCAACATGAAGACATTGAAAGGTGTCGAGAAGATCAGAGTGGTCGATTCGACGGGAAACAGTTTGGACCTCCATAAGGACCAATGGTACTTCTGGTAAAATAAAACGAGGAGGGTGGCAGATGGGACCGTCCCTCCTGTTTTGAAATTATTTGTCAGAGTTTTCCTTCACTCGTCCTCTTGGACGTCCCCCTTCGTGTACTCCTCCTGGAGTTTCCTCATATAGACCTCCTCGAACTTCTCGGTGGATTTCTTGAGGACCTGCTTCTTCAATACGAACAGTTCGACGAAGAACCATATTGCTATGAGCAGTATCAGGAACAGGAAGTAGGCCTGCGGGAAGATCACCAGCTTCACAAGTAAAACTGCAATCACAGGTAAGAACCTGTACATCGCGAAGATGAGGAACAACAGGAACAAGACGATTAGTGTGGGGACTATCGATTTGTTTGTCCTTCCATCCACGGAGAGGAACTTGAACCTGGGGCATATCAGGAACAGTTGGAGGATGCCTGCTATCGAGACGGTGAACACCATGGCGGACCTGGCACAGATCTCCTCGGCGGAGCTACCTGCCCAACCCATGTATTCGATGATGTCATCGTTGTATTTCGAGAGTATATCGGCGGAAACGAACTGGGACATGTAGTCCCAATCGATGACAAGTGTGCCGGAACCGACCAGATGCCATGTGACACCGTATGCGAGGAAACCGAATGCGGAGATGATTATGGCTGATGGTATGCAGAATTTCAACACATCTGGAAGGATGAGTTCCTTGTTGGTCTCGGGTTTGGATATGAATGTCATGAAGAATGCAGCGATAGTGACCGATACGAAGGCATAGAATGTGTTCTGGATGGGTATCATCGGAAGCGATCCAACGAACAGATAGATGACAACCATCATGATTGCGAGGGCGAAATTCCTCGTCAGATAGAGTTTGAGAATGTCCCTCATACCTGTAACGGTCTTCCTACCTTCGACCAGCGCCTTGGGAAGGGCTGAGAAGTTATCACCGACAAGGACCATATCCGCAACGCCGCTCCGGAACCGGTCTCAAGTGCGACACCAACCTGGGCTGACTTCAGGGATTTGACATCGTTGACACCGTCACCTATCATGGCGACGTATCTCCCCTTCCTTTTGAGGGTCTCGATGACCTCCTCCTTGTTCTCCGGTTTCATCCTGCCGAAGATGTTGGTTTCGAGGATTGCCCTCTCCCTCTCCTCGGAGGACATGGCCTCCAGTTCCGGCCCGGAAATGATCTTCCTCTCCCCCGGGATATCGGCGATGGAGAACAGGGCATCCACTGTTACCGGATCATCACCGGATATGACCTTCAGGTCCATATCGTTCTGAAGGAACACCTCTATGGTATCCCTGCAGTCGGGCCTGACCTCGTCCCTGATGGAAATGACGGAAACGGGCTGGAGATCGGGAATCACCGGCTCATCCCCCCTATAAAGGGATTGATCGGATGCCCTGCAGATTATCAGGGTCCTGAGGCCTTTGGAAGATTCCTGTTTTATGATATGGTCGATGGACATCGGATCGGATACATGGGGCCTGAGGACATTCCATGCCCCGGAGTACACACAGTAGCGGTGACCGGAATCATCCACCCTCACCGCACTGAATTTACGGGACGATGAGAACTGGATCTCCTCGACCAATTCGGCATCGGATTCCCCATATTGGGACACGAGGGTCTCCACGGTACGGTTCCTGCTTCCGGTGGTCGTTGCGAAAACCGAGGCGATATGCTCCGCATCAACGGGCTCAATGAACGGGAAGGATTGCTCGAACACCAATTTGTTGGTGGTGATCGTTCCTGTCTTGTCCATACATACGGTGTCCACGTGGCTGATGGACTCGACGGAATTCGCCCTCTGCAACAACACTCCCGAACCAGACATGCGGACAGCCGCTATCATGTACGTCAGAGTTATCAGAAGGAACAGGGCGATGGGGACTATGTCCAGACAGAGGACGAAGACCTCCAAGGTCTCACTGAAGCTTCCACGCCCTATGATCTCAATGATCACGGATATGCCCATGAGAACGAAGGCGAGTGCCATCAGTATCTTGGTGACGGTACCGGTCTCCATCTGCAAGGGGGTGTGTTTGGAGGTGAACTTCTTCGCACTGCTGAGCATCCTCGACGCGTACGAGTCATCACCGAAGGCGGTGACGGTGTAGTATCCCTCGCCGATGACGCAGATGGAACCGGAATAGATGGTCTGACCGACCTCCTTACGAACGGTGCTGGATTCACCCGTCAGGAGGGATTCATCCATCTCCAACGATCTGCATTCCTCCAGGACACCATCGACCATCGCCTGGTCACCTGCACGGAGCACTATCAGATCGTCCTTGACCACATCGTTCTGGTCTATGACGACCTCCGCACCGTCGCGTATGACGGTGACCTTAGGGCGGATTAACAGCTCAATCTTGTCCAAACGGCGTTTGGCCCTCATCTCCTGTATTGTGGAGATGAGGATGTTGACGATGATGATACCGGTGGCAGACAGAGCGCTCACCAGATTCCCCATTATAAGGAGGAGGGCACCGATAACGAAGAGTATGATGTTGAACGGCGTGAATGCATTCTTCACCAGGATGTCCGTGTATGTGCGACTGGTCCTGACATCGGAGTCGTTGACAAGACCCTGACGTCTCCTCTCCTCGACCTCCGCTGTCGACAATCCTTTCATGGAAACCGCTCAGCTACCTTCTATTTATATCAACTGATGACCACCAGCCATTATGTTGAAGTACCACCGCTCACGTGTTCTACTATGAGGTTCATGGGCCATATCTCAACCTCATCTGGTTCTAGATCCGTGGATACGTAATCGATGAAGCACCTCACGGGAAGATTGTAATGTGCCATGGCGGCCTGGGCATAGACCGACAGTTGGAAGGTGTACAGGTCCCTGAATCTGAGGTTCTCATCGGTCTTGTAGTCATGTATCTCCACCCTGTCAGGGTATACGGCTATCAGATCCATCTTCCCACGGAGGGTGATGTCAGTACCTGGTATCGGCAAACCGCAATCGACCTCTCCCCTCAATTCGGCGCCTTTCAATCCGTTGAGGATGGCCTGTATGCGGGGGATCTCCGGCAGTTTCTCCTTGGGAGTCCCACCATGGAGCATCTGGTAGGCCATCTTGTGCACCTTGTCACCGTAATCCCTGCCCTTGCCACCACGTTCATCGCATCCCTGCTGAGGCTCCTGTCCGGTCTCGGAATCGAAATCCATCATATCGTGGACGGCAACCGTCCTCCTCCTGCGTTGGGTGATGGGTACCTCGGGTCTGTCGATCAGAACGGCATTATCCTGTATGACATCGGAGTGCGATTCAGGTATGGGTGTGATCAGGTCCTTCGACAGATGCCTGAAGAAGGGTGATGCCGAGGAACCGTTGCATATCACCGTCTCATACTGTTTGGCACGGGACATGGCAACGAACATCAGGCGCCTCTGTTCATCATAATCTATCGGTACAGCCTTCTTGGCAAGCCTTGTCCTCCATGATTTACAGATCTTGGTGTACTCGCCATAACAGGCAACCTCCTTGGTGCATCTGATACCGAGGAGGGGATCGTAGGTGAAAGTGGAGGTATCACGTGCAGGCTTGGGAACCGTTCCCCTGTCTATGAACGGGAGGATGACCGCAGGGAACTCAAGACCCTTGGATTTGTGCATGGTCATGATCTTCACGGCATCGGATTCCACAGTGCGTTCGACATCATACGATGTGCCGTTCCCGATATCGTCCTCGATTATCCGGATGATGTCGGATACCGTCAGAAGGGATGACCTGTGCAGGGACGATATACTCGAGACTATGGCCTGCGTTATGTCGTTGTCCAGACCGTAGAAGTCGAATATGCATGTCAGCAGTTCGGTGATCCTGCGCCTCTTGTTACGGAGGAGCGACCTCTGTGCTATCAGCTCCGAAGGAAGTTCGAAACGGGGTCCGTTCCCGGATCCCTCATCCGATTTGCGTCCCTCCAACTCCTCCAGGGTGTAGCCCATATCGGCGAGGATTGGTATGTAGCCCCATTCATCTGCCTCGTTGTTGACAAATCTGAGCCATGCCAATGCCAGTTTCCCCTCACGAGTGGACATTATGTCGACATCACCGTAGAGATAGGCAGGGATGCCGGCATCGGTGCAGGCCTCCATTATCTTCACACATTGGGAGTTCTTGCCCGCTATCACCGCTATGTCACCGAACCCCATGGGTCTCGAACCGTTCTCGGTATGGACCGTGTAGTCTCCGGATGCGTAATCCAAGATCGCACTGATGGTTAGGGATATCTCCTCATCCCTGTCCTCGGCTTCGGAATAGCGGATGCCTTTGTCATCACCTATGTCAGTCCTTCCGGCAGTGATGTATGTGATGTCGGGAACCCTGACGATCTCGTTCTGGGCGGCTGGCATCAGGAGGCATTCGTAAGCGGTGTCGATTATCTCCTGGGTGGAACGGTAGTTGACATCCAATGGAAGCCTCAGTGACTCCGGGATCGAGAACGGGACACGTTTTATCCCATCATCATTGAGGAAACGCCTCAGCGATATCACCCTGTCCTCGAATTCGGTTATGTTCTCGATGGAAACGTATCTGAATCCATAGATCCCCTGCTTCCAATCACCGACGACACATAGGTTGGGTTCCCTCAGGATCATCAACGCTATCATCAGCTGGTTCGCGTTGGTGTCCTGGAACTCATCTATCATGACATAGCGGAAGGAATTTCTCTCACGGACGTGTGCATCGTTGTAGAGGACTGTGAATGCGAATGTGGATACTAACCCGAAAGTGAGCCTGTTGTCCCTGATGCTCTGTCTTATGAACTCATAGTAGACATCATGGATGAACTCGAAGAGCTCCGACCTGTCACCATCGGCAGCCATGGTGATCTCGTCATCATCGACCACCATCATATCAGGGGCTGCGTTGTAATCGTCCATGTCCTGCTTCTTGATGAGGTCCTTCAACGAACCCTCGTTGCGGAGGGCCTTAAGACGCCTAACGACCTCGGTGACATCACCCTCCACGGACCTTCCACCATCCCGATCAAACCATCCCTTGGAAAGTGGGACGATACCGCGTGCCATGAGCTTGTCTATGGTCGACATGACGGCCAACGGGTCACCCACGGCGATCCGGGCCACATCACCGTACATGTCTCCGGATTCATTGAGGAACCTGTCGAAGAACCTGAGGAAGTAGTCACGGTTTATCGTCGAGTTGGTGGACATCCTCACGTTATGGGTGAGTGTCTCACGGATCCCGAAGAAGTCGCTGATCTGGTCGGGAGAGTCCATGACTATCGACAGACAGAATGAGTCGAATGTCCTGGCCTGGATCTGCTTGGATTCCTTGACCCTGCCCTTGTCCATTAGTGCGGCTTTGAGACGCTGGGACATCTCCGCGGCAGCATTGTTGGTGAAGGTCAATAGGAGGATGTCGTTGGGTGAGACGTCATCCTTGGCGAGTATGCGCAGATAACGTTCTGTTATCGTCTTCGTCTTACCTGTCCCCGGTCCCGCATCGACCACGACCATCCCGTCGACGGTTGCCGCTATCCTCTCCTGTGATTCATTCAGAGCCATCGGAATCATCCTCCAAAACAACGATGTCCTTGGTGCAGATGCTGTAGTACTCACATCCTTCGCAGGGTGCGATGGGTCTTGCGGGGAAATCGGTCCGACGCTGTTCCAGCATCTCCCTGTGCATCTCCG
>JAEDJU010000071.1 GCA_016296195.1 Candidatus Methanomethylophilaceae archaeon
GGACCTACTGTCTCCTCCATGTTGTTATCAAACCATGCTCTTGTTCCAGACAGGATGAAACTAGGTTTTTCATTTCCAGATTTAAGGAAAACCTCGTAGTCGGGAGTGAATCTGCTACCCATACTCTGTGCGTTCTCGAACATCTGATACCACATGCTGTAAGCGCCATTTTCCGCTACCTGGTTGCATGCATAGAGCACCTTGTCCTGGGCTCCGCATATCAGTACTGCTTCGTAGTTACTCTTGTATCCGACTGCCATAGTGTCCAATGGATAAGTGCATGATGCTACTACAGAATCCACATCGTAGTAATTGATCATCATTTGTTGCTCGCGATCGACCATGCGTTGGATCCACTTCACGTCAGCTTCATCGACCTTTCCGTCACAGTTCGCATCGGCCAGTGTCCTGCTTACAAGTTTCCCACCATATTCAAGGTAACAGTCGAAATAAACCGCGTCTTCTTCACCGGATATGATTTTCTGGACGAATTCGACATCTCTTTGGTCTATGTAGTCATCATTGTTTGCATTACCGAAGATTGTCAGACGTCCTGTAAGGTCTGTACTGTCCCCATAGGTGGGTTTCTCATTCCCCCCACCGATTGTTAGTACAACGGCAACGCACACTATCAGGAGGATTACAACTACCCCTGCGGTTGCCACAATCTTTTTATCCATTATATCACCAATTGGATGTATAATCCAATGTTCCATGTCAAAATATGTTTAATTTAAAAAGGTTATCATTAACTTATATTTGGAATGAAAAATCATTCACATGTTAGGATGAAATTGGTTGTATATTCCAATATCAATAAATGAACTATTGAGGGGTCGTGTAACAGATGTCCGATTTCAATCAACAGATCAGAGAGTATTGGGAGAAAAGGGCTAGAGGATACAGTCTGGCTACAAGATTATCTATCAATAATGAGAGAGACATGTTCAGGACCACATTGGAAGAAGTTCTGAAGGAGAGTCGCAGACTTGACGTTGTCGACATGGGGACAGGTGCCGGATATGCAGCCATTGTTGCAGGGATGATGGGGCACCATGTCATTGGAATAGATAATTCCGAATGCATGATCCAATGTGCTCGTAGAAATGCACATGATTTCCGCGTGGATGTTGAGTTCATTCAAGATGACATAAATAGGTCTATTTTTCCCAAGAGGTCTTTCGATGTAGTGATTGCAAAGGATGTCATCTGGTCTCTGGTGGATCCGGTGTCGGCATTTGTTGAGTGGACGACGCTATTGAAACCCGGAGGAACACTCATCATTGCAGATGGGAATTACTATCTTGA
Source organism: Candidatus Methanomethylophilaceae archaeon (assembly GCA_016296195.1). Taxonomy (GTDB): domain Archaea; phylum Thermoplasmatota; class Thermoplasmata; order Methanomassiliicoccales; family Methanomethylophilaceae; genus Methanoprimaticola. Next base: position 1,309 of record JAEDJU010000071.1, read on the forward strand.
TCTGTATGATGATGAATATCGTAAGAAGACGCAGTACAATATCATGAAGCGTGGCAAGGATAACAATCTTCATGCTAAGACCAATATGGATAATGTTGATTTCAACAGGATAAAGGAGTTGGCAATGGAGTTGCCTTTGAGTAGGATCCGTCGCCCTTCATGGGATGTATCTGTACTTCTTGGTCTTGGATATGAGGATATCAGGGTGATATCGATGGATAAGACAACCTTCTCCACCCTTACGGAAGATGGTCCTATGATCCTGCCCTCCAAGTTCATGGTGGTGGCCAGGATACCAAATGACTCTGATAAGGAAGAGAGAGGTAGAGAGGTTGTGGATTCCAAGATGATGGAGGCCATTTCCCAAAGGCTGAACAGGATGGATGAAGGGGTTCTCGAAGTATTGAAATCGTTGTCAGATCGCAACAGATTGAAGATAGCATATGGTCTAATTGGTGGTGCGATGACAGTATCTCAAATCTCCGATGTAGTTGGTATCTCTCAATCCCTTGTATCACATAACCTGAAGGTTATGAGGGACAGTGGAATCGTTGAATCCCATCGTGAGGGTAAGGAGGTCTTCTACTCACTCAAATACAGATATTCCATAGAATCTCTTCTCGGATTGCTCTATAGTATCTCCGATGGAAGGCCCACTTGATGCGATATGCCTATAATGTGGTCTCAGGATTATGGGTCGTTATCATGGTATCCGACAACCTTCTCCAGAACGCCGAGGCGGGAGATGCCCAGGCACAGTATCAGATCGGTATCAACTACCTGTACGGGACGGATGTCCCCAAGGACACAACTAAGGCCGCCGAATGGTTCGCAAAGGCCTCTGAGCAGGGATTCCTCCCGGCGAAGAGGGAGTACGCCATCCTGCTCGCATCCGGAGACGGCGTGGAGCCCGACATGGAGAAAGCCGTCGAGTACCTCAGTCTCGCCGCAGACAATCTGGACCCCAGTGCCCTCTATCATCTCGGACTCATGTACGAGATCGGGACAGGTGTCCCCAAGGACCTCCAGAAGGCCGTGAGAATGCTCGCATACGCCGCTGAGATGGGCTATCCCGGTGCCGACATCGATGCCGAGAGGATCGACAAGATCCTCACCGAGGAGAGGAACAGGAACCTCCGTGCAAGGCCCATCCTGAAGCTCCAGATTTCCGATGTCGATGTGGAGGCCGCATGCTGCAAGCGTATGCTCGATTCCCTTCTGGAGCAGGAGATCGTCTTCATCGACTCCTACAAGGGTCCCGCTCTCCTGGGAGAGGACAAGGACGGCATGGACACCGTCCTTGAGTGCTGCCCATTCTGTGGTGCAAGGATCGAGCTCGTGTCCCACGATAAGAAATACTGATTCAGCTGAGGACGTGCTTCGCGTCCTCGTTGCCCAATTCCGCGGCGAGTTTCAGGAGCCCTATGCCCCTGTGCTCGTCGCGATGAACCCCTTCTCCGCTCAGATACATGATCCCGAGGAAGTAGATCGCACGGTCGTTCCATCCCTTCGCGGCCTCGGAGAAGAGGTTGCGTGCCTTGAACAGGTCCTTCTCCACCCCCTTTCCGTAATAATACATGAATCCCAGATTGTACTGGGCATCGGTGTTCCCTCTGCTTGCGGCGGCACCGAACATCCTGGCGGCCAAGGTGAAGTCCTGTCTGACGCCGTTGCCTTCAAGGTATCTCATCCCCAGGGAGTACAGGGCGGTTGGGTTACCTACCTGTGATGCCCTCGAATACAGGTCCAGTGCCTTGACATCGTCCTTCGGGACACCGTCTCCCTCCTCGTACATGTGTGCGAGGTTGAACATCGCATCCGGATTCCCCTGTTCGGCGGCTTTGGAGAACAGTTTCGCCGCCTCCTCCTTGTCCTTCCTCACACCCCAGCCGTTGAAGTACAGGTTCCCGAGGTTGCATTGGGCTCCGGAGTGACCCTTGTCCGCTGCCAGGAGGTACCATTTCGCCGCCTCCATCTTGTTGATCGGGATACCCTCTCCCGTGTCGCACATGTAACCGAGTCCGTACTGTGCCTCGACATAACCCTGATCGGCGGCCTTCCTGTACCATTTAATGGCCCTGATCTTGTCCGTTGGGACACCCAGTCCGTAACAGCAGAAGTATCCGAATGTGTACTGGGCCTCCATCACCCCTTTCTCGGCGGCGAAGCGTGTGAGCTCTGCGGCCTTGACGAGATCCTGTTTGACGCCGTCACCCTCGAAGTATCTCTTTCCGAGGATGTAATGGGCCTTCGGTTCTCCGCGTTCGCAACGGGCCTCCAGCTCGTATATGGACGGGGCGCTTGCAGAGGTCATGATGTAGGAACCTCATTGCAGGGTATTAAAAGGGTTAGAGGGTTGGATGTATGTTCTTACATAACTCCCTGTCCATATCTTCCGAAACTCCCGATATATAGGGATACATCGTGGAAACACGTGGATGCCAACATCGTGCTTATCTACGAGTAATGGCCATACCAATCCGATAGCATGGATGAAAACTACACCATCGACGATGCGGTGGAGGTCCTGAAGGCCACTGTCGCAAGGAAAGCCGACGAGATCGCAGCATTGGAGAAGAGGATGAACCGCCTCAGGAAGGAGGATTCCAGGGCCAAGACCCAGGAGCTCATCGACTACCTCCGTGCCGACAGGACAGCCTACATCACCGTCATCGCCGATATGACCGAGGACGATTCCATCCTCGAGGGTCTCGACCTCGACTCCGAGAACACGGTTGAATGCCCCACCCTCTACGACCAGTACATCAACGGTCTCGACGCCGACTCACTGGAGAACGAGCAGGATGCGGAGGAGATCCGCGCCGAGTATTGCGACGAGGTCGTCGAGCTCATGTGTCAGGGCATCGGTGAGATGGCCCTCTCATCCAAGAAGCTCATGAAGCTCCTCGCCGAGGATGAGTACGCCTGTTCCGTCATCGGAGAGCTGATCTTCTACGACGACGAGCTCTACAATGCATTCAGGAAGATCACAGAAGCCAAGGCCGAGAAGAAGGCCAAGAAAAAGAAGAAGGATTGATCATGGTCAGCAGCAAGTACGACAGGGAGCTCAGGTTCATCGACAATGAGACCCGCAGACTCACAGCCGAACTTGAGGACCTCAGGGAGATGATGCCCCAGAACCCCCTCGATGCTGAGAAGAAGGCCGTCGATGTCGGTCTGATCGAGGAGAGGATCGGGGAACTGCTGATGAGGAAGAAGGAGATCGAGGATTCCTTCACCGCAGCCGGAATGGAGATCCCAAACATCCACCGCAGCATCAATCTGAACACTTGCCGCGACACCGCCAGTTACGATGATGACGAGTGTCCCGTCGCACAGGTCAGGCTCGCCGACAAGGTCGCAGATGTGGAGGAGGCCCCCGTGGTCAAACCCGCAGCCGGACTCGATGAGCTCTCATCCCAGGTCGCATCGATCACCGATGAGCTGATGCAGATCGAGATCAAGATGTTGCAGGCGGAGATCGCCGATGACGAGTCCGAGAAGACCAAGCTGTCCATGTGCGCCAATGCCCTCAGGACCAGGCGTGATGAACTCGTCCAACAGATCAAGGACATGAAATCCGCCCCCGTGGAGGAGAAAGCCTCCGGTGATGCTGATTCCGAGAGGATCACCGCACTTGAGGCGGACAACCGTGCGATCAGATCTCAGCTGGCTGGTCTCCGTTCGGATGTGGGTGAGATCAGGGACAGTCTCAGACAGATCCTCGAAGCCCTGAACCTGAACCAGGACGATTGAAAACAAACAAGGGGGTGTTCCCCCGTTTTTCCTCAAATCAGGAGTAGAAGCTGGACCAGTTCTCCTCCGGATCCTTGGACTCCTCGGCCCTGTAGGAATCGTTCTTGAACTGCTCCCAATCGACCGGCTCCCTCGAGAGGACGATGAAGGAGTTGTGCTTCCCGTTGAACTTGATGGAGTCGTTGGCCACCATTATGTCCACGTCGAAGAGCACGTGGTAATCCATGTCCTTGTACTCCCCTTCCGGATCCTCAACGGTGTTATCCCTGCGGACGCTGGTGAATTTGACGATCTTGCTCCTGAGGAATCCCTTCACGTTCTTGATGAACCTGTCGAGATAGTATCCGTTTCCGAGGTAAAGGGACCAGAGAGTCAGATCGTCCTTGCTCTCTGCATCCACCTTCTCCCACCCCGTGAAGTCATCCTTGCGGGTGCCGGCGTATATCCTGTACTGGGTCTCCTTGGAGATCATCTTGCTCGATGTGTCATTCAAGAGGCCGTATTTATTGATTATAGGATGATGGTTTGAAGCGTCGTCATCGTTCACATCCTCCTCCAGACATGTCCCTTCCCAGGTTCGGTTCTTCCATCCTTGTCCTGACTGGACTTATATACAACCGCGGGAATCGACGGGACATGTTCGCCGAGGCATGTGAGAAAGCTTCCAAGTTCACCCGTCCACTGGTCATCTCCGTCCGTCAACAGGATGGAAAGGTGATGACAGACTGCGCTTCATTCGTGGTCATCAACGATCAGGGATGGGTCATCACCGCAGGGCATGTCTTTGACAGCTTCGTCAGATATCAGGCGGACCAGAACAAGATCAAGGAGATCAATGAGATCAACGCCAACCGCAGGTCCGATCCGGCTGCCCCCAACAATGAGATAAAACTGGACAAGAACCTCCTCACAAACCATTCCTTCTGGTGGGGATGGGACGGCGTCAGGTTGACCGAGGCGTATGTGAACAGACAGATGGACCTCGCCATAGGGAGATTGGAACCATTCAACCCGGAATGGGTGAAGGAGTATCCCGTCTTCATCGATCCCGACCATGCTGTCCGTGGAAGGAGCCTGTGCAGGATGGGTTTCGCTTTCCTCGAGATCAAATCCGATTTCAATGAGAAGATGAATGCATTCTGCATCCCCAAGATTGATGTCGACCGCGCCTTCTTCCCCAACGAGGGGATACACACCAGGACGATAGACCGCGGTGTCAGCAAGGATGGAGGATACAGGATGGAGTACATAGAGACCTCCAGTCCCGGATTGAAGGGACAGTCCGGTTGTCCCATATTGGACACCAACGGCAGGATCTATGCCCTTCAGGTCCAGACCTCCCATCTCCCGCTGGGATTCCACCCTATAGCGGAGTATGATGGTAACAGTGTCGTCGAAAATCAGTTCATGAATCTCGGACTCGGCATCAGCGTCAGGACGATCCGTCAGGTCTTAGACGCACGCGGTGTCAAGTACTCCGCAGAGGGTGATGAATCCGGTTTCAGGATAATCGGTTGATCACCCTGTCCGGTCATCGACCATCACTGTACGATGAGGTCGGCCAGATCCATGGGGGTTCCCGCGGAGGCGACTCCCTCGGATTCGCACATCTCCTTGGGTAATGAGAATCCGTACGATGCACCGATGAAGCGGACACCACAT
>JAEDJU010000072.1 GCA_016296195.1 Candidatus Methanomethylophilaceae archaeon
CGAAATCCCCGTACACAAGGGAAGTATATAAGGCTTCCGATTGTCCCGGGTTCTCGCCGATTCGAACTTGAATCGGTGATCTTGATTGAACGACTTTGAGTCGCAACCACACGATGCCACACATCGCGCATTCCCCTCTATTTCCCACTTGTATTTAAATGTTTCTCTACACAAAAGTTGTCATGGTGCAAATATCACCATGATCGCGTCTGGAATCTTCGATTTCAGCTCTTTGTAGTCGGGATAATGCAGCTGAACGAGGTCATCCCTGTGCATCCGCTTGCCGAGGAGCCTGGCGACGACGGCCGCCTCCGTCCGCCCCTCGACCTTCCAGGCACCGGAATCGGACGATGTGTCCGTGGAGACGTATATCGGAAGACGTAACCTCAGCCTCTCCGAATCATCACACACATCCCAGAGGATATCGACCTGCTCCTTCGGGATCTCCACCTTCCCGCCACCACGCACATTGAAAGAATAATCTCCGGAGGCCCTCATCTCATCAAGGGACCTCTTTCCCGCAGCCAGATTGGTGTTCAATTCGGACATCATCGACTCGATGGTCAAACCGTTCATGCGCCCCTATAGTTCTATAATATAATATACAGTAGAAGGGACCCGCTAGGAGTTCACAACCCTGAATCATCGTTGTTTACCCGACATAAGATATATTTCATACCACGGATGCGGAGACATGGATCAGTCGGAGATTCAGAAGGCATTGTCGGAACACCCCTGCTACAACGAGGAAGCCCACCATAAGTTCGCAAGGATGCACATACCCGTCGCACCCAGGTGCAACATACAGTGCAATTACTGCAACCGCAAGTTCGACTGCTGCAACGAATCCCGCCCCGGCGTGACCAGCGAAGTGCTCTCGCCTCAGGACGCCATAGTGAAGATCCGTGCCGTCAGGGAGAAGGTACCCGAACTCAGGGTCATCGGAATCGCAGGACCCGGAGACCCCCTGGCCAATGAGGAGACGTTCCAATCCCTGGAGCTCATAGCCGCTGAATTCCCCGACCTCACACTCTGCGTTTCCACCAACGGACTGGCCCTTCCGGATTCCGCCAAGAGGTTGTACGACCTCGGGGTCAGATTCGTCACCGTCACCATGAACAGCTGCGACCCGGAGATCGGAGCCCAGATCTACGACTCGGTGGTCTTCGAGAAGAAGAAGTACTCCGGGATCGAGGGTGCGAGGATACTGATGGAGAGACAGTTGGAGGGAATACGCCTCTCCGCGGAGCTCGGCATGGTAGTGAAGGTGAACATCGTCATGGTCCCCGGGATCAACGACGGACACATCCCCGACCTGGTGAAGAAGGTCAAATCCCTCGGAGCCTACATCGTGAACATACTGCCTCTGATACCCGTGGAAGGGACCAAGTTCTCCGACAGGCGCGCACCCACACCCCTTGAGAGGAAGGAGCTCATGGACAGATGCTCCATCGATGCCAAGATGATGCGCCACTGCAGACAGTGCCGTGCAGATGCCATCGGTAAACTCGGGGAGGACAGATCAGCGGAGTTCGTGCACTTCAGCGGATGCGGATCCGGATGCGGACCTCAGAAACAGGTCAATGTGTCCCTTGACCTCGACCGCGACGAATCACGTGTCGCCGTCGCATCTTCCGACGGGAAGACCGTCGATTGCGGATTCGGTAATGCGAGGAAGTTCCGCATCTACGCCACAGACGGAGGTACCTGCAGGTTCCTCGAGGAGAGGGCCGTGAAGGATGGGGAGACCGTCGCCGGAGACAGCCACAGGAAGCACATAGAGGCTATAGTAGATTCCATCAACGACTGCGGAACGGTCATAGTCAGGGAGATAGGACCGCTGCCATCGAAGGTCCTGAAGAACCTGGGGATGAAGGTCGTTGTCTCGGAAGGGGATGTTGAGAGGGCCGTGAGGGACTCACACTGACTCCCCGACAATGATTTTTATAATGGTACCATGAGTGACCCCCATTAACGGAGTGTACACCATGGACGCTCAACAGATGAGAGAAACATACGTTGACTTTTTCAAAGAGAGGGGTCACGCCTACATCAGGTCGGCCCCCCTCATCCCCGAGAACGACCCCACCGTGCTCTTCACCACCGCGGGAATGCACCCTCTTGTGCCCTATCTCCTCGGAGAGAAGCACCCTGCCGGGAACAGGCTCACCGACTTCCAGAAATGCGTCAGGACTGGGGACATCGACGAGGTCGGAGATGCCAGCCACCTCACATTCTTCGAGATGCTAGGAAACTGGTCCCTCGGGGACTACTTCAAGGAGGAGTCCATCGGATGGAGCTACGAGTTCCTCACATCCGTCCTCGGAATGGACCCCAACCACCTCGCGGTCACTGCCTTCGCCGGAGAGGGCGACATCCCCCGCGACGAAGAGACAGCACAGATCTGGAAGAGCCACGGAATGAGGGATGACCAGATCTACTTCTACGGAAAGGAGGACAACTGGTGGGGACCCGCCGGTCAGACCGGACCCTGCGGACCCGACACCGAGATCTTCTTCGATGACGGAAGGCCCAAATGCGGACCCGACTGCGGACCTTCCTGCCACTGCGGTAAGTTCACCGAGATCTGGAACAACGTCTTCATGCAGTACTTCAAGGACGCAGAGGGCAAGTTTACCCCCCTCAAACAGAAGAACGTCGACACTGGAATGGGACTCGAGAGGATCCTCCGCATCCTGAACGGAAAGGAGACCGTCTACGACACCCCCCTGTTCACCGGAATCATCGGCAAACTGGAGGACCTGTCCGGAAAGAAGTACGGGGAGAACGCTGACGACACCAAAGCATTCAGGATCGTCTCCGACCACCTCAGGGCAGCAACGTTCATCCTCGGTGACGGAGTGGTTCCGGCAAAGATCGGACAGGGATACATCCTCAGGAGGCTCATCAGGAGGGCCAGCAGGTACATGTCCAAACTCGGTATCGAGAAGACCTGCATGAGGGAGATCGCGGAGGTCGTCGTCTCCGAGTACTCCAAGGCATACCCCGAACTCGAGAGGAACAAGGACTTCATCTACACCAACATCACCGCAGAGGAGGAGAAGTTCCGCGAGACCCTCACCAAGGGACTCAGGAGGTTCAACGAGATGATCGCCGAGAACGGTGACAAGAAGGTCCTGGACGGCGAGATGGTCTTCAGACTCTACGACACGTTCGGATTCCCCGTCGAACTCACCACCGAGCTGGCGGCCGAGAAGGGACTGCAGGTGGACATGGAGGACTTCGAGAGGAGGTTCAAGGCACACCAGGACAACTCCCGTGCCGGTGCGGACCAGCAGTTCAAGGGAGGTCTCGCCGACCACAGCGAGGAGACCACCAAGCTGCACACCGCCACACACCTGCTCAACGCCGCACTCAAGAGGGTCATCAGCCCCGACATCAACCAGAAGGGATCCAACATCACCGCGGACAGGCTCAGATTCGACTTCAACCTCGACAGGAAGTGCACCCCCGAGGAGCTCAAGGAGGTCGAGAGGCTGGTCAACGATGTCATCAAGGCCGCCGTCCCCGTCGTGTGCGAGGAGATGACCTATGAAGAGGCGAAGGCCCGCAATGCCGTCGGTGTCTTCGCGGACAAGTACGGTGAGATGGTCAAGGTCTACACCATCGGAGACTTCTCCTGCGAGATCTGCGGAGGACCCCATGTGAGCAACACATCCGAGCTCCAGGGATTCAAGATCAAGAAAGAGGAGAGTTCCGCAGCCGGTGTCAGGCGTATCAAGGCTGTCGTAGGCAAATTCGACTGAAACTGAAAAGGAAACCATTCAACGGCGGGCAACGGTCCCGTCGCCACCCTCCCCCGGTCATGTTGACCGGGACGGTGTTCTGTGCCCGGCGGAAAAGGAGGGAACCGCCGGGCAATTGATCATCATTCCGGAGCAGGTCTGGAGTAGAGGTCCGATGCCCTCACGGACGATCTGATGAACTCCACCATCTTCTCGCAGATGTCATCGATGAAGACCTCTGGATCGTTGGACCTCATCGCCACCACACACAGGGAACATGCCAACGCATTGACGACCTCCCTGTTGTTGTAATCCCTATCGGCGAACTCCTTCATGATCGCCCCGAAGACATCCTCGAACTCACGCTCCTTACTTACTGTCAATCCATCCTTCATGCAGATCCTTCTGCGGTCACAACCGCATATGAACCATCCGAGGACATCGATTTATAAACAAAACCGTGGACGGATGATGGATGGATGAGCTTTTCCCATACGATACATCCAATGTATGCATGGATATCCTCCAACCGATCCACAGTGGATAATGACCAGCCGCATCCCGGAGAAAGGTTATCAATGACCGTGAAACAGGCCCCGACCGTATCCCGTGTACCGATGTGGATGCACAAGAACATCCAAGGCTCCATCGTCCGATATCACCCGTCTCCAACGTTCAAACAAGGTGGATGGATGATAAATCATAGCGTGATCGGTCATAAGACCGAAACGATGAGGAAAACACCAGAAGATATCAGTAATGAGATGAGATAGAAATGGTGGACTGGGCGCGATTTGAACGCGCGACTTCTTGCTTGCAAAGCAAGCGATCTTCCAGCTGATCTACCAGCCCACTGAAATCCCCCTATTTCCAAGATAGATATAAACTTTTCTATTCACCCGAAGACGATCAGGATTATGCATGAACAAATATGTTCATGGAAAAATTGTACAATCAGATGTTCAATGACAACCTTTTTACCGATACCCACATTCGCCCGACTATATACGCGCGCGTACTATATTACGCGTGGATGACACACATCTCAAATACGAAGAGCATATGATGATGCGTGTTAGCAAGTAGCACGGGGTGAACCCAATGTTTGGAAAAAGCATCAGACTTGAGAGGATTATGGACAGGAACACCGGGAACTGTGTCATCGTTCCCATGGATCACGGTATCTCCATCGGACCCACCGAGGGACTCATCAACATGAAGAAGGCCGTGGATGACGTCGCGAACGGAGGGGCCACCGCCGTCCTCATGCACAAGGGACTCATCCGCTACAGCCACCGCACGAGCGGAAACGACATCGGACTGATCCTCCACCTGTCCGCATCCACAGACCTGGGTGTGACCAGCAACAGCAAGGTCCTCGTCGCCACCGTCGAGGAGGCCCTCAAGATCGGAGCCGATGCCGTGTCCGTCCACATCAACGTCGGAGCGGAGACCGAGCCCGAGATGCTCTCCGACCTCGGAAAGATCTCCAATGACTGCAACGAGTGGGGAATGCCCCTTCTGGTGATGGCCTACCCTCGCGGACCCAAGATCGAGAACTCATACGACCCCCACGCCGTCGCACACGCTGCGAGGGTGGCCGCCGAACTCGGTGCCGACATCGTCAAGTGCAGCTACACCGGCGACATCGACTCCTTCAAGGAGGTCGTCAAGGGAACCCTCGCACCCGTCGTCATCGCAGGAGGACCCAAGATGAACTCCGACGACGATATCCTCAGGATGGTCTACGATTCCATCCAGGCAGGAGGACACGGAGTCTCCATCGGAAGGAACGTCTTCCAGCACAGGAACGTCGAGGCCATGACCCGCGCCATCTCGGACATCGTCCTCCGCGGATACACCGTGGAAGAGGCCAAGAAGAACAACCTCGAGTGATACGATGGAAAAGGAACTGTGGATCAGGGCAGACATCCCCGAGGACAAAGAGGAGCGCAAGGAGCTCGTCATCTCCGCACTCGAATCCGGTGTCGACATCGCACTCGTCAGACCCGAGGACTCCGACTTCGAGGAGTTCGGAAAGGTCAGGCTGTACTACAACGACGATGGAAAGGTCTCCGACGGTGTGGAACTTGTGGAGCTCAGATGCCCCGAGGACCAGGACCGTGCCATGGACATGGCCGGAAAGGTCAGCGCCGTCATCCTGGACTCCTCCGACTGGACCGTCATCCCCCTGGAGAACCTGATCGCCAAGTTCAGGGACTCCGGAACCAAGGTCCTGGCATGCGCCGATGACATCGAGCAGGCCAAGCTGTACATGCAGACACTGGAGAAGGGAGTCGACGGGGTCGTCATCAACACCCTCGATCCCGACAAGATCAGGACCTTCGCCAACATCCTCAGCGGTTGCGGGAACATCGATCTCTCCGTCGTCGAGGTCGAGAGCGTCAAGAACATAGAGATGGGCGACCGCGTCTGTGTGGACACCGTCTCCATGATGGTCCCCGGAGAGGGAATGCTCATCGGATCCCAGGCGGCATGCCTCTTCCTGGTCCAGTCCGAGAGCGAGGACAACGGATACGTCGCGGCCAGACCCTTCAGGGTCAACGCGGGAGCGGTGCATGCATACGTCCTCGGACCCGAGGGAAGGACCAGGTATCTCGCCGAGCTCAAATCCGGAGAGCCCCTCGTCCTCGTCGACAAGGACGGAAACATGAGGATGTCCTCCGTCGGAAGGTGCAAGGTCGAACAGAGGCCCCTCCTCATGCTCACCGCCAAGGCAGGAGACGATGTGTACACAACCATCCTCCAGAACGCAGAGACAGTGAAGATGGTCGGACCCGATGGCGCCATATCCGTTTCCAAGATCAAGAAGGGCGACAGGCTCTTCGCCAGGATCGAGACGGGAGGACGCCACTTCGGAATGAAGATCG